>NZ_DKSQ01000002.1:14897-25086 GCF_002472765.1 Empedobacter sp. UBA7252 | reverse complement strand
TTTCCTGCCGAATGGGAAGAACACGAAGCAACATGGTTGTCTTGGCCGCACAAAGAAGAATCTTGGCCAGATCGTATTCAGTTAATTTATCCAGCTTATGCTGAATTTATTGCTGAATTATCGAAAGGTGAAAAGGTTCGTATTAATGTGAAAGATGAAGAAATGAAAGTGTTTGCGTTGTCTTTTATCGAAAAAACGGATGCAGATTTGTCACAAGTTGAGTTTTATTTTAATGAAACAAATGATGCATGGTGTCGCGATCATGGTCCTGCATTTTTATTGAATAAAAACAATCCTGATAACCCAAAAGTTATTGTTGATTGGGGATTCAATGCGTGGGGAGGAAAATATCCACCTTTTGAAAATGACGATGTTGTGCCAACAAGAATTGGTGCAGAATTTAATCTTCCTGTTTTTCATCCTGGAATTATTATGGAAGGAGGTTCGGTCGAATTTAATGGAAAAGATACGTTGATGACATCAAAATCTTGTTTACTGAATGAAAATCGTAATCCAGATTATTCGCAAGAACAAATCGAAGAATTTTTAAGAAATTATTACGGAGTTTCGCAAATTCTATGGGTAGAAGACGGAATTGTTGGTGATGATACGGATGGACACATTGATGATACAATTCGTTTTGTAAATGAAGATACAGTTTTGACGGTTGTTGAAACAGATGAATCGGATGATAACTACGAATTGTTGCAAGTGAATCTTCGCCAATTGCAAGAAATGAAATTACGAGATGGACGTCCATTAAACATTATTGAATTGCCAATGCCGGATGCGGTTTATTGCGAAGGTGAGCGTTTACCTGCTTCTTATGCGAATTTTTATATTGCGAATAAATCTGTCATTGTACCAACTTATCGTTGTGCAAAAGATGCAATTGCTTTGGATATTATTCAGAAATGTTTCCCCGATCGTAAAGTTGTAGGAATAGATTCTACAGATATTATTTGGGGACTAGGATCTTTCCATTGTTTGAGTCAACAAGAACCTAAGATTTAGTTTTTAAAATACAAAAATACCCCTCTTCAAAATTTCTTGTTGAGGGGTATTGATTTAGAATGAAAACTAAAAACTTATTTTTTAATATATTTCTCTAAGCCGATATTTAGTATGATCAGTTCTTTAACAGCTAATTTCGAAACTTCTTCGGCTCCAAGTTTTGATAGATGAGTATCATCGTTTTTGCCTTTTGGATAATAATCAATTTCATTTGGTTGATAATGTAAATGCAATTTTTTAGAGTTTCCTGGACCATATTTTATTTCCAATTTCTCTGTCAAATATTGCATATCAACAAACGGAACATCCAAATCTTTTGCAACACTTCTCACAATCAAAGGATATAAACCGTGAGTGTCAACCAAAACGCCTTTTTCATTAAAATTTCGACGAACAATAGAAGTCATTAAAATCGGAATAGCACCTTTTGCTCGTGCTTCTGTAACATATTGTTCCAAATTTGCGCGATATTGAGTGACAGGATTTGTGTAACGAACAGAATCTTCAATTTTTTGATCGTTATGTCCAAATTGAATGATTACATAATCACCTTTTTTCAATTGATTCTGAACTTTTTTCCATCTTCCTTCTGTTCTAAAACTTTTGGAACTTCTTCCATTTGTTGCATGATTCTGAATTTCTAAATCAGAATTCATTAACTCAGGCAAAAGTTGTCCCCAGCCATGTTCGGGATTTTTAGTTGGATTTTCTTTATTCGCCATTGTCGAATCTCCAACAAGAAATAGGGTTCTTTTTTGTGCGAATATTATGCTAAAAAACAAGCATAAAATCGTTGATAAAATTATTTTTTTCATGTTAATTCTGCTTTGGATTCCATCCGTTAAAAATATTCTCGATGGTATATTTTTGTATTTCTTTTTCGGTTAATTGATGCGACCAAATTGCTCTTTTTTGAGGATTATTTCCTAAACCTTTATTTTTATATTCTGCATAATAAGCTTTTTTTTCTTTATCTGGAAACATTGCATCACCTTTCCATTCGTTCCAACCAATAGGAAGAATATGTTTTCCCATTTCGGTATGTATAAAAACTGTTTTGGCAAAAGGACGCCAAGGTCTTCCCAAATAAACTTTTGTCAAATTGTCTTCTGCAATAAGACTACAATTGAAAAAAACATAACCAAATTCTTGCTCTTGATGTGTTGCCGCAGCTGTAATATAAGAATTAGCCAAACTTTTTATGGTACAATGCTCAAAAACGGCAATTGCTTCACCAAAAATAAAATCTGTCGTTCCTTCGATATAACAATTTTGATAATATTGACGACTTCTATTTGTAGCTGTGTACAATGTATCTTGACATCCTAATAACCGAATATTTTTTGCCACAAATTTATCGCCTTCCACATGCAGAGCAACAGCTTGACCTTGGTTACAACTTTCGTTTTGTATCGTGAGATTTTCTAATTGTATATCATCTGCTTCAACCAAAAAAGTGTAGGAAGTATAGGTTGTCATTTTTTGATTGGTTAAACCATCTATTTTTCCTGAAAAATCATTATTAGTAATAATAGTTTTCTCTGAATCTTCACCTTTTATCTTTATTTTATGTTTCCAAGAAGGAATTCTAATTTTTTCGAGATAAACGCCATTTTTAACAAGAATCAAAGCTTGATCTGGTCCTAAATCTCTCAACGAATTAATCGCTTCTTGAATAGATGTAAAATCTGCTTGTTGATCTTTTGCAACAGTAATTGTTTTGTATTGAGCATTTACATTAGTATAGATGAAATGTAAACAAACTATAAAAATGAATTGAATGATTTTCATTTGTTAAATCGTTTCGTTAAAAAATCAATAATGTAGTCTTTCGTTTCATCAAACCAAGGATTCATCAACCAAAAAGAATGAGGCGAATTCTTAATTTCGTATGCTTCATTTAGAATATGATAATCGCTTAATTTTTTCATCATATCATCTCTACCAGCTCGAAATCTCGGTTGCGAACTATTGATAAATAGAGTAGGAGGCGTTTTAGAAGTAACATATTCTAAAGGCGAAGCTTCTTTCCAAAGTTCAAAATTATCTTGTTTCGTATAACCGAAAAAATAACTGGCATAAGTACCTTCTTCAGCTTCGGGATGAATAAAAGAAACAATTCCATCAATATTGATAATTGCAGCAATTTTCTTTGATTTTACGCCGTAAAGTGTTGCCAATTGAGCACCTGCAGAAGCGCCAAGAATAACGATTTTCGATTGATCGAGTTTGTGTTTTTTACGATTCTTTCTCAAATAATTAACCGCATCATCCATATCTTCTAAAGGAGCTGGATATTTTGCAGCATCACTTAATCTATAATTTATCGCCATCGTTACAAAACCAGCTGAAGCCAACGTTTGAGCCATTGGTTTTTGATTTTCTTTGCTACCCGAAATCCAACCTCCACCATGTACAAGAACAATTGCTATAGAGGATTTAGTTTGATTTTTTGGTTGATAAATATCTGCTTTTAATTGATGTTTTTCTTGATAAATTATATCTTCAAACGCATTAATGTTTTCGAAGTTTTTAGAAGAAATCGGCGTAATAAAAGGGTAATTTTTCTTTAATTTTTTGTAAGTCGTTTCGATTGTATAAGGCGAAGCCTTCGGTCTCTCAACTTGACCGAAGGCTATCACCAAATGCATCATAAAAACAAACAAAATCTTTTTAATTGATAACTGCATTCTTTTTGACTTCTTTAGAACTTGTTACATTCTTCTTATCAAATGCTTTTGGTAACTTGATTTTATCAGATTCATTACCAATAATCTTAATTTCTGGAGTTGTAGCTGACTTGAATTCAGTAGTGCTTAAATCAACATTTTTACTGTTAAAAATTGTGACCGCTTTTCCCTCTTTGTAATTGAATTTTATATTTTTCAGTTGAATTCCATCAGCGTCAATAATACTTAAAGCTTTTTTCGTGTCGAAAGTTGAATTTTCAACCACAATATTTTTAATATTCATTTCTGCAAGTCCCATGATAAACAACGCTTCGTGAGAACTTACAACATTAATATTTTTGAAAAATATATTTCGAATTGTTGGAGTTTCCTCTGTTACAGGAACTTTTTTATCATTTCTTTTTTCGTCATCTGCATTTTGATCATCTTCTACAATCGGAGAATTTCCTTCGTAAAACATGTTAAAACCAATTGCTTGCGCAGGAATATTAATCATATCAATAATTAGAGATGTAAATATTTTCGATTAATCCACCACGACCACGAGTCGTTTTGAATCTTAAACCAATATCTGTTCCGATAAAAGTTGCACCAGAAACATGAACATTACGAACACCACCAGACATTTCGCTACCAATCACAAATCCGCCGTGCGCATGATAAACTGTGTTATTTTTGATAATTACATTTTCAGTAGGAATTCCACGATCGCGACCATCTTTATCTTTTCCAGATTTGATACAAATCGCATCATCACCAACATCAAACGTATTGTTGTAAATCAACACATTTTTACAAGATTCTAAATCCAATCCATCTCCATTTTGCGAATACCAAGGATTTCTAACATTCAAATTTCGAATGATAATATTCGAACTCATTAACGGATGAATGTTCCATGCTGGTGAATTTTGAAACGTTGGACCATCTAAAAGTACACGATCCGAATTAACAATACTAACCATTACTGGACGTAAAAAATCTCTTACTTTAATTAGATCTTCTTTGCTAATTTTATCAGGAACATTAAAATTAGAACTGCTGATATAACCTAATTTAGAACCTTCGCTTGGAAACCACGTTTTTTTATCATCTGATAAAACTCCGCCAGACGCAACTAGATTTTTCCATTGAGAATCTGTCATTTTACCCTTCTTTACAAAACGCCACGCATCACCATTTCCATCGATTGTTCCATTTCCTGTAATCGCAATATTCTGCGCATTTTTTGCAGAAATAGGAGAAGCAGTACGCGTTGTATTTAATCCTTCGAAGCTTGTTTCAACTAAAGGATAATCGTTGAAATCTTTACTAAAAATCAATAAAGCACCATCTTCTAAATGTAAATTGATATTACTTTTAATTTCGATAGGACCACTCAACCAAATTCCACGTGGAATAACAACTTTTCCTCCACCTTTTGCACTTGTTTCTGAAATAGCTTTGTTGATTGCTTCTGTATTTTTGAAAATTCCGTCCGATTTTGCACCATATTGAGCAATTGAAACAACACGATTTGGAAACGAAGTTTCTTTTACTTTGGGCATATTAAACTCAATATCTTTGTAAATATTCTCATCAACTTGAGCTGATAAATGAGAAGAACAAACAACCGCTAACGCAACTGTAAGTAGTTTTATGTATTTTTTCATTATTTAATGGTTTTGTTTTGAATGATATTTTTGAATTCTTTGAAAACAATTGATGCGACAGCTTTTGCGCCTGCAATTTGAAAATGTGTATTATCTTTTTGTCCATTTGGATAAGCATCGTACAAATTCGCTTCAAAATTCATGAAATAGGTTTTTGTTACATATTCTTGTCCTTTTTGGCTAAAAAAATCCATCGATAATTGATTTAAATCTAAGAATGCAACATTTTTTTCTTTTGCAATTTCTTTTGCAACAAATGGATATTCGCCATGTACATTTTCTAACTTTCCATTTTTCCAAGGATAATTTCTTGCAACAGGACTTAGAATAATCGGAATTGCACCTTTTTCTCTCGTTTGATCCACATATAATCTCAAAAATTCTTTGTAACCTTCTAAATTTACAAATCGTTCTGGTTTATCTTCGGCGGCATCATTATGTCCGAATTGTATTAAAACATAATCACCTTTTTTTAGTTGAGAATAAACCTCTCGCCATCTACCTTCTTGAAAAAAAGTACGCGTACTTCGACCACCTTTTGCTTTATCCTTGACGATGATATGTTTATTGGCTAAATGTTTCAGATCTTGTACACTATCTTTTGCAAAAAATGGTTGAAATTCTTGTCCCCAACCAGCAATTGGATATCTGTTTTTCATATAGTTTTTGCCCGGATCATAATCGTCTGTATAATCTGCAACAGTTGAATCTCCGATTAAGAAAATGGTGATTGATTTTCCTTTTTGAGCATGACAAAAATTTGACAAAGTAACGAAGCAAATTAAAGCATATAAAAATTGTTTTGTCTTCATTATTTCTCATTTTTATCTACTCTGAACCAATCAAAATCAGCATAACCACCACGTTTCGCATCTTGAGAACTTATACTATATATACCAACTTTTGCTCCGATCCATTTTCCTGGTTTAGCTTGAAATGGTTCTCCGATTGATGTATATTTTTTTCCGTTTTCACTAAAACTAAATTGACAAACTCCGTTAGGTTCGCTCACTCTTACTTTCAAGAAAACTTCATTAGTTCCTAATTTTACTTCGGATAGAATTTTTTCTGGATTATTTTTCTCTGCTTTTTCTGCACGAATCAATTGTAAATAATAACCATCTTTTTTATTTGTGATAACCAAAGATTGATAATCTGTTCCCATGATTAATAAACCAGCAGTTTTCCCTTCTGTAGCATCTTCAGGCGTAAGTTTTATTTTTGTTGAAGCTGTGAAATTTGGTGCAGGAAATTTTTGGGTTAACAAATTAGGAACCGTCCAAAGATTATTCGAATTTTCTGGAACTTTGATAGAGAAAAGACGAAGAAAATTTTGATTTGCTAATTTACTGTACCAAACAATTGAAGGATTTGCGCTCCATTGCCATTGTAATCCAATATCATTTTCTTTAAATTCATCTGTTTCTGAAGGATTTATAATGTCAGACTTATTCGAAATTGTAGGTTTTTTATACGTTAAAACTGGTTCTCCAATTCCATTTTTATCTTGATCAACACCAATAAAGGGCCAATCGTTGATCCATTTCATTGGTTGAAGATGAACAATTCGTCCATAAGTGTCCGCATCTTGAAAATGATAGAACCAATCTTCTCCATTTTTTGTATCCACCCAAGCACCTTGATGAGGTCCATTGACATTGGATTTCCCTTGTTCTAAAACAATTTTTTCATCATAAGGCCCATAAATATTTTTTGAACGTAAAACTAATTGCCAACCAGTAGCTACTCCACCTGCAGGAGCAAAAATGTAATAATAACCGTTGCGTTTATAGATTTTTGGTCCTTCGACAGTTGGATGATTTTCGTGTCCATCGAAAATGTGTTTTCCTTTATCTAAGACTTTTGTTCCTTCCGCATTCATTTTTTTGATTGTCAAAATACTTTTTACACCTGCACGACTTCCTGCCCAACCATGTACGATATAGGCATTTCCGTCCTCATCCCAAAACGGACACGTATCAATAATACCTTTTCCTTCTTGAACTAAAATAGGATCTTCCCATTTTCCGAAAGGATTTTGGGTTTTGACCATGTAAATTCCGAAATCTGGATCGGCCCAATAAATATAATATTCGTTGTTATGAAATCTGATACTCGGCGCCCAAACACCATCACCTCTTTTTGGCGTACTAAAATGTTTAATAGGAAAAACATCGGGTAGGGCATGATTGACCAATTTCCAATTAATCATATCAGTTGAATGTAAAATTGGTAAACCTGGCGCTTCATTAAAACTAGAAGCTGTCATAAAAAAATCATCACCGACACGAATTGCATCAGGATCAGAATAATCTGCATATAAAACAGGATTTTTGTACGTTCCGTTTCCTAAATCTGATATCCAGACATTTGATTTTTGAGCGTGTATTGGCAAGAAATTTAATCCTAATAATGATAGGAGAATTAATGTTGATTTCATGGCGATTAACGATTTAATTCTAATGCAGCTAAAATAAATGGTCCAGTACCTTTCGGATCATTTGCTCTTATTTCTTCACTAATGTAATACTCGTAAGAACCATCGCGATAAGGATTTCCACCTAAACCAGCAACAGAACAACATTTTTCTAAACTTACAATACCTTTTTCATCGACTTGAATAAACTCTTTTAAAATTCCTTCAAATCCATTTTTGGCATTTTTCATGTATGATTTTGGTAAATAACCTTTGTTAACACCTTTTGCTAACGTATAAACGTACATCGATGAACCTGTTGCTTCCAAATAATTTCCTGTTCTATTTCCTTGATCCAAAACTTGATACCAAGTTCCCGAAGAATGTTGAACCTTCACAATTGCCTCCGCATATTGATTAAGGTATTTGATTAATTTATCACGACCTTGATAATCTTTTGGTAAATAGTCTAACACATCAACCAAAGCCATTCCGTACCAACCCATTCCTCTCGACCAGAAGTGTTGAGAAAGACCTGTTGTACTATTTGACCATTTTTCTTTTCTGCTTTCGTCCCAACCGTGATAATATAAACCAGTTTTTGGATCGCGGTTATATTTTTCGATTAAGTCAAATTGTAAAACAATTTTATCATACGATTTTTTCGCTTCAGTTGCGCTCTGAAATTTTGTAGCATATTTTGCATGAAAAGGTTCGGCCATGTAAACACCATCTAACCACATCTGATTTGGATAGATTTTTTTGTGCCAATATCCGCCTTCCGTTGTTGTTGGTTGTTGTTCTAATTGTTTATCTAACGTTTCCATTGCAATTTTGAATCGATTTTCTTTTGTTTTTTCGTATAAATCAAAAATTGCGTCGCCAGATTTAATCATATCTAAATTATAATTCTCGAACTTATACGTATCAATTTTTCCATTCGAATCAATCATTCTATTTGCATAATCGTAGATATAATTATAGATAGTTTGGTTATTTGTTTGCTCATATACTTTGTACATAGCGTCTAAAACCAATCCATTTGTATAACTCCAACGTGGTTTTTTTTGAAAATCTAAAAGTGTAGGATCAGGGAAACGAATAGTTTCTGAAATTGCCATTCTTTCTGACCATTTTAACTTTGGATCGACAAGAATATTTTCTGTATTTTTTTTCTGACTGATACAAGACGTACTCGAAATTATCATCAAACCACAAACCGTTGTTTTTAAAATATTTTTCATTATCAACTATTTATAAACGATTAGACTTTTCTAATTGAACTAATTTCGAATTCAAATCATTGTAGAATTCAGTTTCGTTTTTAAGTCCATTTGGCTCTTGTGCCCAAGCTGCCAAAATATAATATGTCATTGTTTTGGTTGTCGGTTTGAAAACGATTAAATGATCATCTTTTCCGTTTACTAATTTTTCGACCTCATCCGATTTATAGAAAATTGCCATTCCAAGCAAATCATTTTTGTCAACTAAAGTTTGTTTTCCGTAGGTTGCGATATATCCCCAACTTCCATTTGCGCTTTTCTTTTGCTGCAACGGAATATTTTTGAATTTCACCAAACCAGTTGTTAAACCATTCGTTAAGACAAAAGTTTTCAATTCAAATTTAGAAAAACGATCATAAGGATAAATCGAAACTTTTGCTTTTACATCTGTTGTGTGATCCGCAGTTTTCCATTTAGAATAATCAATTTCAAAACTCGAAACATTTTTACTGTTTTTAACTTTGACATATGTATTTTCAACTTGATGCAAATGCGCAACCGTATCATTCACTAATCGTCCAAAACCACCAATTCCAAGCGATTTACCAGCTTTCAGAATATCTTGTCCCCAAGGTTGAGGATCGTGATAAGAATCAAATCCATCTTGTCCAACATCTTGCAAAACTTGCGTTTTTACTTTTTTTCCGAAAATATCAACAGCATTTCTCCAATCCAAATACAAACGATAACCAACATTTTGATTTTCCCAACCTGGACCTTCGTATCGAATATCGAAAGCATGATCGGTATGCTGAGGATCAAGAGTATGTTCTTGTACATTTCGAAATGTTCCGCCTTCGTACTCTTTGTGACCTCTTTTTCCATCTACCCATTTTCCGCCTTCTTTTATAGAAATTTCGGAATAGGTAAATCCATTGTTTTCATGTTGAACCAATCTGTTACTACAAGAAGTGACAAGGATTAATGTTGTTATTGTGGCAATAATTTTTTTCATACGTATTTATTTTTTAAAATTAGTGAGGAGTTTAATTGACGATCCAATCACCTAAAACATTATTTTTAGAGAAAGCTAAAGCTTCTTGAGCAGTTAATTGACGACTCCATTTAACTCTTTTATTTGCGATATGTTTACCTGTAGATTTGTATTCGGAGTAGCGTGTTGTAGATTCATTT
>NZ_DKSQ01000002.1:0-14795 GCF_002472765.1 Empedobacter sp. UBA7252 | reverse complement strand
GTTGTAGATTCATTTGCAACTTTCCCCCAATTGTTCCAACCTTCTGCTTTAACAGACAAATCCATGTCACAATTGATGAAAGTAGTTTGAGCAAAAGGTCGCCAAGGTCTTCCCAAATGATGAGAATCTTGATTGTTCCCAGAAATCTTACAATTCTCGAAAACGAAACCGTATTTCTGATCTTCTGTCGTTGATGCCGCTGTAATGTATCCTTTCCCTTTATTATTTAGCTGACAGTTTTCAAAATAAGCGGTTCCTGCTCCGAAAATGTAATCGACTGTACCTTCGATGTAACAGTTCTTAAAATATTGTCTGCTTCCGCTTTTCACTAAATATAACGTATCTTGATTTCCTAAAAACCGACAATTTGTAAATTTTATTTTATCTGCATCAACGCGAACAGCAACAGCTTGTCCAACTTCGCCTGCGCTATTTTCGAATGTTATATTTTCGGCTGAAAAATTATCTCCAAAAATAAAAAATGAAGCCGAACCAGATGTTCCAATTTCTTGACCAATATTATTTAATTTTGATGCGTAATCATCATACGTCAAAATGGTTTTGTGTTGATCTTCACCAATAAAATTAATCATCGTTTTAGAAGGAGGTAAGGTGATTTTTTCTTTGTAAACACCATTTTTAATCAAAACTTTTACAGGAACTCGACTAAAATCGGGTAGTGCAGCAATTAATTCTTGAATAGTTTTGAATTGCCCTGAACCATCTTTCGCTACAATAAAATCATAATCTTTGACTTTGTTATTCGCTGAATTAATCTTTTCTGAAACTAATGATTCTGCATAAACTTCTAAATTGGTATATTGACTTGATAAATTGTAACCGTTTGCATCGTTAATGCCAACTTTCAAATTATTTCTTTTTTCCCATTCATCGTCCATTCCATCCTGATCTGTATCTGTAGGAATATTTTATGTTTTTAACGTAGGAAATCCGCCAACTTCTGTTTGACTATCGATAATTCCGGTCATATTTTTTGGATATCCGTTTGTTAAATAACCAATTAATCGATTATCAACTTCATCGCGTTTTAAACTTGCTCCCGCATGTGCTTGAACCATTTTGTAGGCATTTTCAGCAGAATGAGTGATAATTTCATTTTTACCAAATTCAGTTTCAGCTTTTGCTTTTAAAGGTTCATCGGCTTGTACACCGCCATTCCAGTTATTTGCTGTTATATCAGCATAACCTTTTACAAAATTTCCGTTGACATAAAATTTACCATATGGAATAGAAGGATTTACAATTCTATTTTTATGTTTTGTGGCTGGTCCAGATTTGAAATAATTATTAATCAAATTATATTTTCCTTTTTCTCCGCCATAAATAGAATTTGCGCCCCAATTAAAAATTACATTATTACGAAAATCAACCATTTCATCTTCAGGATTCATCGTTGATTCTGACCCACTAAAACGAGGATTTCGACTATTGTTACTCATAATTAGATTGTGGTGGAAACTTGCAGGCTCACCACCCCAAATTCCACCATAACCATGCGCTCCTTTTACATGGATAGATTTATTAAGAGCTTCTGATATGATAGACCATTGAATTGTAAGATTTTTGACACGATAAAACGAGATGTTTTCATCTGTAGCCCAACTTACCGAACAATGATCTATGATTATATTTTGTGCATTTCGACCACCCAAAGCATCACCTTCTACTTTTGCTAAATCGCCTAAACGAAATCTCATGTAACGAATAATTACATTGTCAGATTTGATGGTTACAGGATAATTAGAAACCGTAATACCATCTCCAGGAGCAGTTTGTCCAAGAATAGAAATATTTCCGTAATTAATATCCAAAGGAGATTGCAATATAATGTTTCCAGAAACAGCAAAAACGATTGTTCTGCTCAATTTTTTTTGAATTCCGTATCGTAAACTTCCTTTACCAGAATCGTTGAGATTTGTGACAATATAGACTTCTCCACCTCGTCCACCAGAACTGTACCTGCCATATCCTTCGGCAGAAGGAAAAGCAGGTAAATTCTGTGCAAATAAACATGAATGAATTAAAAATATAAATGTAATTGCGATGTGTGATTTCATTTTTTATCGTTTAATTAATTCCACCATCTTGGATCTCCAATCGCAGCACCTGTAGAAGATGCAGTTCTTAATGGAGAATTGACTGGTAATGTAAAATCAATTGTTGTGTTTGTCCAATTTAGAGCATTTTCTTGATTATTCGTAGAAGTTACTCCTCCAGTAGGAAAAACAAGTTTTTGTAAATCAGCTGCTTTACCATTCGTCAAATTATAGAAATTGTTGAACGTAAAAACAGCTGTACTTGAAGTAGCTAAACGAATTAAATTATTACTCGATAAACTTCCTCCAACTCTTGGCGAATTTGCAATAATATTATTGGTAAAATTAGCTTTGATCGGCACGTTATTATTGTCTAATAGTGGAAAAGAAGAACTTTGTCCAAAACTATTAATTGTACAATTGTTGACATTAATTGTTGCGTTAGCAGATGGCGTAGTAATACTTTCTCTGTATCGAATAAATAAATCTCCAACTTCTGTAAATGTTGAATTTTCGATATTAACTTCGTTAAAAACTAATTTGTCTAAATGTAAAAATCCGTAAGATGAAGCTGGGAAATTCTTGAAGAAAGAATGTTTAATCTCAAATTTATCCATTACATATCCGCTATTTGGACCTCTATTTGCTCTGAAAGCTGAGGTTTTAACACTACTTACAATACAGTTTTCAATCAATACATTTGCAAAATTAGCCTTCGCACCATTGCTGCTGCTGCTTGTCAAATTGATTAAATAATCTGCCGTATTTGCGCTTCCATCTAATTCGATATTCTTTAGATGTAAACCAGCCCCAGTATCATTTAACGTAAATTCTTTGAAAGAAACTTTTGTATCTTCTGGATTTCCAGAAATTCCAATCAATGAAATTTTCTTCGCATTAATTGCAAACAATTTATCTCCAGAATCATATTTACCAGGATTTAATCCAATGATATCACCATCTTTTGCATTGTTAATCAAGGTGATTAAATCATCGCCAGAATTAGCAATAACACTATAACTTGTAGACGATTTAGTCGTGAAATTCTGAGAACCAACGCTTGTATTTCCTTTATAAATTTCGACTGTATATCGTGTACTTGGATTAAGCCCTTTTGTTGTTTTAAGTCCAGCAGTAGCTTCGCTACTTGTAATTTGACTTATAATAGGATCGCTAACATAAACAGGATCCTGACCAGAAACTTGTGTATATGCTTGAAATCTCAATTCAGTTACTCCAGCAGTTACATCCCAACTAACCGTTGCTTGATTCTCCAGAATATTTGGATCATAAATAGGATGCAAAATTTGGATTCCAATAATTTTAATTCGCTTACTAACAGACCAGTGAGATTCTGGTCTGTTTTCGTAAGCATTTGTTTTAACACGTATAAAGAAATTTTTTCTCACGGGAATTTCTTGATCCGTAATAACAACTCCAGCAGAATCTGTTTTTTTTGTTAAAATGATATCTTTTGGATTTGTAAATAACGAATCGCTTGAAACTTCTGTTGTATAAGTTTCGTCAATATTATTAGTATACAGAGAAGGTGACCATGTGACTTTAGTTTCTGTTTCAAAATTTTCGGCAGATAAAGACAATGGTGTAAACATTCTCATTGGATCGTTAGATTCTGACTGAAATTCATCATCATTACAAGAGATTACAGCATTTGCAGTAAGTAATACTGTTCCTATAATCAATATTTTATAAAAAGTTTTTTTCATAATAATTGTGTTTTAGTATCCGTAATCTTGTGTTAAATTATAGTTTGTATTGATGATGTCTTGATAAATAGGCAACAGTTCTGAATGATTTGGTTTGTAATATTGTAACCAACCTTTTCGCTCGTCGTTAATCATTGTCGCAGCCATTCCAGTTTGCCAGTTTATGCGTGTATATCCCGTTGGAGTAGAAGCTACAGAAGGCGTGTAAAACAATTCTGTTTTATCATTTCCAACAAAATAAGTATCTAAATTCAAAACAGTTTTTTGTGCAGTTTGCGTTGGATCGTATTTACCAATTTTGTAATAAATGTATTTAGGTACATTGGCATATTCTCCCGTTCCATCTAATAGATTTTGTAATTTAACACGAGTTTCTGTTACCACTTGACCTAAAAGATTCCATCTGATTAAGTCATATTTTCGGATAGATTCTCCACCAAATTCTAATAATCTTTCGTGTACAATTTGCTCAAAAAAGCCTTGATAACCATTCGCTGTAACCGCAGGCATTTTATCAGGATTGTTCGCATAAGCTCTTGCTCTAACTTCTCTTAAAGCATCTATTGCAGCAGCTGTTGGTCCACCATTTAATTCATTTTCTGCTTCAGCAAACATTAATAAAACATCAGCAAAACGCATAATAGGCCAATTGATTCCAACATTTTGAGAAGGACCAGTTACTTTTGTCCAAGACTTTCTAAATTTTCCGTCTGTTAAAGCATCAATTTTTACCACCTGTGTTAAATCATCTGCATTAATTTCGAACGCATTGATTGTTACATCTCGTCTTTGATCATATTTATCAAATTCATAAAAATAAGTTGGTAAAGCATTTATTCCGCCACCACCATTCCATTTAGAAGCTGCATTATGACGTAATCCGTTGTAATAACCAAGTTTACTATCAGTTCGCGCATTTCCGCCAAAAGCACCTACTTGAAAAATCATTTCGTTTGTATTATCCATGCGACCTTCGTGAATAGCACGGAAAACATCTTCGTAATTTGGATTGATATTATGACTTC
The DNA here is from genome assembly GCF_002472765.1 of Empedobacter sp. UBA7252. Classification (NCBI taxonomy): domain Bacteria; kingdom Pseudomonadati; phylum Bacteroidota; class Flavobacteriia; order Flavobacteriales; family Weeksellaceae; genus Empedobacter; species Empedobacter sp. UBA7252. The sequence continues at coordinate 9,986 of NZ_DKSQ01000002.1, read as the reverse complement.
CACGTTGTTGCATAATGTCAAACGTTTCGTTGCGAGCAATTTGGTAATATTTTTCTGGATTTGTTCCTTTAACCATCTGTACAGGCTGTCTTCTCAACGAATATCCAGCTCTAGCAAGTGCAATACGAGCACGTAAGCCTTTCACAAAAGCTTTTGTAATTCGTGTTGTAGGATCTCCAGATTCGGCTCTCCATGGAATAACTTTTGAAGCAGTTTCTAAATCATTTAATAAAACTTCATACACTTCATCACGATCAGTTTTTGGAAGGAAAATATGTTCGTACTGAGAAGATGGTTTATCTTGAAATGGAACATCACCAAAGTTTCTGATTAATTCGTAATAATATTGCGCTCTTAACGTCAATGCTTCTCCGTAATATCTATCCATTAACTTTTTGTCACTATCACTTCCAGATTTGTAGACATCAGATGTCGGAATATTATAAATTAATAAATTTGCTCTTTCGATTCCTGTGTATAATTGACGGAAAGGTTTGTCTAATTCTGGATTTGTAGGACATGCATTGTACATACTAATTCCACGACGATCGTTACAATTGTAATCACCTGATGTTTTGAAATCATCTGCAGCTTGTCCAATGATAGAAGAAATTCTGTTTCCGTAACCATTATCACCAGCCAATTGATTATATACGCCAACCAAAGCAGAGTAAGTGTAACTTGCATCGTTGTAAACCTCTATTTCGGAAGTATTGGAAGGGCTACTAACATCCAAATAATCATCGCATGATGTTGTTGTTAATAAAACGATGCTAACGCCTAATATTTTTATAATTGTTTTTGTTTTCATTTTTGATGTGTTTTGAGATTAGAAAGTAACATTAATACCTGTTAAGAAAAATCTGCTTCGTGGATAGGCAGCGTAATCAACTCCAGGAGTTAAAGGACTTGTGCGTCTTGTATTTGCTTCAGGATCATAACCAGAATAACCAGTAATTGTAAATAAATTATTGATTGTTGCGTAGATTCTTACTTTGCTAATAAATTTCGTTTTTGCTAACATATCTTCTGGTAAAGAATAACCAACTGTAACGTTGCTTAATCTTAAATAAGATCCATCTTCGATGGCATAAGAATGTAAAATATAATTTCCAGAAGGAGGTGACCAAAATGTAGCATTTGCGTTTAGAGCTTCTAATTGTGTAGGATCTGTTACTCGATTTCCGTTATCGTCAAAATTTCTCCAAGCTCCAGCAACTGCTTTTAACATATTGTTGTCGCGGTATAAATATTGTGTTGTAAACTCAACTTTATTGGCATTGTAAACTTTATTACCAACAGAATAAGTGAAGAACATACTTAGGTCGATATTTTTCCATTGAAATTGTTGATTAAATCCACCATAGAATTTAGGTTGAGCATTTCCTAAAACTGTTTTATCATTATCATCAATTATTCCATCGTTATTTAAATCTTTCAATTTTAAATCTCCAGGACGCACATCTTTTGAACCTAATGCCGCAGCAGAATTGCTTGCAACACCAGCTTTTAATGTATATTTTTGAGTTGATGGATTGTAATCGAAATCGCTCACTTTGTACCATCCGTCTGTTACATAACCATAGAATTGTCCGATAGGTTTACCTACTTCAACTTTGAAATCTTGCAAATTATTTACCCATCCAGATGATTGATAATAGTATTGTAGACCATCACCAGTTACATCTTTTCCTAAAGATTTGATAACATTTTGATTATGAGAAATATTGAAGTTTACATTCCATTTAAAGTTTTTAGATTTCGCAATATCAGCACCTATTGTAAATTCAATTCCTTTGTTTTCCGTTTCACCAGAGTTTTGATATTGGTATTCGTATCCGCCTGTTTGCGGAATTTTAGCCAATAATAATAAATCTTTTGTATTTGTTACATAAGCATCGATACTACCATAAACACGTTTATTGAATAAAGTATAATCTAATCCAATGTTTTTAGAAATTGTTTTTTCCCATTTTGCACCCGAATTTGCCAACCTTTCATTAGGAGCTAAACCTGGAACTACAGCATTATCAAATGAATATCCCCAGTTACTTGAACTACTAAAGAATGTTGAATATAAGAATGGCTCAATGCGGTTATTACCCGAAGTACCATAGCTTAAACGTAATTTTAGTTCGTCAATCCAAGAAGAATCTTTTAAGAAATTTTCTCATGCAACATTCCAAGCAAATGAAGCAGAAGGGAAGGTAGCATAACGATTATCAGGAGAGAATACACTCGATCCGTCTGTTCTGACAGAAAGTGTTAACATATATTTTTTATTGAACGAATAATTAACTTGTCCAAAAAACGAAGCCAATCGATCCACATTTACTGATGTTGAAACTGGATCTTGTACCATTCCTGCAGGAGGAACCGCACTTTGCAAATTAGAAAATGCTTGATTAGCCGAAATATTTTTTGGTAACCATTTGATATACGTTCTTGATGTTTCTCCGTCTGTTTTTACAATTTCCTGTCCAATCATTACATCTAGTTTATGATTAGAACCTAATCTTGGTGAATATTGTAATGTATTTGAATTTGAAATTCTTCTTGTTTGACTTGCACGCATATCAACCACAGGAAGATTAGCATTTGCCATTGCAACACTTGTGATATTTCCGTAAAAACTATTGTCATTGCGATCTGTTTGTACATAACCAAAAACAGATTTGAAGGTTAACCCTTTGACAATTTGCCAAGACAAGTAACCATTCATCAAAAGGTTTTGTCTTTCGTCTTCTCTTACTTCATTATTCGCTAGCAAAACAGGACTTGTAAGGTTTGTTTGTGCATAATAATCTGGATCGAAGAAATCAACATACGATTCGTTTCCTGGAGCAGCAAAAGGTTGATATCTCACTGAATTACGAAGTCTGTTATTTGATTGAGAACCTGTATTTGAAGTACCAGCTCCCATGATTTTATCTTTACTATATCTAAAACTAACTCCCGTTTTTACTTTGTCGCTGATTTTATGATTTAATTTGAAGTTTGCTAAATTTCTTTTGTAACCAGAATTCAGCATAATTCCATCTTCGTTGATGTGATTTAAATTTAAACTGAAATCAGTCGATTTATTTCCACCAACAATCGAAACGTTATGATTTTGAGAAAAAGCTTTTCTACCAAAAACTTCTTCTTGCCAATCTCTCGCTTCCATACTTTTATAGATATCTATATCGTTAAAATCTCCATATCTTTTTCTGAAAGAATCTGCTAATTGCTCATCATTATTAATATTATACAATTCATACTGATAACGTACAAATTCATACGGAGTCATTACTTCTAACTTATTCTGAATTTCTCTAAATCCAGTATAATTAGAATAAGTAACTTGTGTAGGCATGTTGAAACCACTTTTTGTCGTAATAAGCACAACACCGTTTGCACCTCTCGCACCATAAATAGCAGTAGAAGCTGCATCTTTTAAAACATCAATACTTGCAATTTCTTGTGGAGATAAAATAGATAAGGCATTTTCTACTTGTATTCCATCCACGATATACAGAGGGCTGTTGTCTTGTGTAATCGATGTGCCTCCACGAACTTTAATTGTAACATCAGCTCCTGGTGCACCTTCGGACATACTAACTTGTACACCAGCTAATCGACCTTGTATAGCTTCAGCAGCAGAATTTACTGCCATATCTTTTATCTGATCAGCATTTACACTTGCCACAGAACCTGTTAATTCATCACGTGTTACAGTTGTATATCCAATTACAACAACTTCATTTAGATTTTGTTGCTCTGTTGCAACAAGATCTTTCAGTTTTATATCGATTGTTCCTTTCTTATTAACAGGAATAGTCTGTATTTCATAACCATCATAGGTAATGGTTAAAGTCGAGTTATCTGGAACAACAATTTCATAAAATCCATTTTCATCTGTAATTGTTTCGTACGTTGTCCCATCTACATAAATGTCAACTCCATTAAGAGGTGAATTATTAATAGATGATTTAACTGTTCCGGAAACTTTTATTTCTTCTTGCGCAAAACTCGCAATTGGTAGAAGCAAAAGCGTGAATAACTTAATTTTAGATATCCTCATATGTGTGGTTTTGTGTTTCTTCTGTTAAACTAAATAATTTTTAGCGTAATCGATTACATTATTAAATATAAAAGTGTATATAGTACACTAAAATATAACTATTTTTTTTAAAATCAAATAAAATATTAAAATTTATAAAAAATAATTAATCTATTTGTTAGTTATTGATATTTAATACAATATCTGTTTGTGTTGACTGATATTTATATATACTCTAACTTAAATAAGCTAAAGTGGTTAATTTAGATCATAATTTTTTTGGTGATTTATTGAATTTTTGAATATAAAAATATATAAATTGAAGTAAATTTGTAATCGATTACAAATGTGTTTTGAATGCTTTTTAATAGTTTTAGAACCATTGTAATTTATACATTACTATATAATACTATTGAGATTTAATTTATATTTACCGAATCTTGATAACGAACTTGAATTTTACCTTATTATGAAAAAAAGTGCTACAATATATGATATTTCTGAAAAATTGAATATTAGTGCTGCTACCGTTTCGAGGGCTTTAAACGATCATCCTAAAATTAGTCAGAAAACGAAAGAGTTGGTTATGAAAGCTGCTAAAGAGCTTAATTACAAACAAAATACTTTAGCGCAGGCTCTAAAAAGTGGGAAGACAAATAATATTGGGATTATTGTTCCTTATATTAATACAAATTTTTTCTCATCTCTAATTCGTGGGATAGAAGAGGAGTTGTCTCCACATGGTTACCATGTTATTATTTGTCAAAGTCACGAAGATGTAGATTTAGAAAGAAAACAACTAAATACATTATTGAATGCACAGGTTGATGGTATTTTTATGTCTGTTTCTAAAACGACGGAAGATATTTCGCACATAGAAACTGCAAAAGAATCTAATACTCCAATCATATTTTTTGACCGTAAAAAAGATATTGCAGGAATCAGTACTGTAACAATTGATGATTATAAGGGTGGATATTTGGCAACCGAGCATTTGATTAAACAAGGTTGTCGTAGAATTTGTCATTTATCTGGAGATTTGCGTTTAGAGATTTATCAGAATCGTTACAATGGTTATATCGATGCATTGAAAGATAATAAATTAGCTTTTAAAGAAGAATATGTTTTTTCAATTAAAAGTTCGATAGAAGATGGGGTTGAAGCAATAAAAACATTATGGAATTTATCATCGCCACCAGATGGTATTTTCTCGGCCAGTGATTATGCAGCGTTGGGAGCTTGTCAACAATTGAAAAAGAAAAATATAAGCATTCCTGAAGATGTTGCAATAATAGGTTTTAGTAATGAGCCATTTACGCAATATATGGAATTACCTATTAGTAGTGTAGATCAGACACCAGATGTAATGGGAAAAATTTCCGCTCAAGTATTTCTGGAATATATGAACGAAAATTTTTCAGGGATAAGCATAGAAAAAAAGGTTGTTTTAAATCCTCAAATTCATATTCGAAAATCTTCGAAAAGAAAATAGGTTATAAAGAAACGCCTCTTTTCCAAGGGATAAAATCGTTTTGATTTAAAATCTTAGCTTTTACTTTGACTTCACCGCTTGCAACTTTTATGATAAATTCTAAAAGTTCGTTAGCGGTTTCTTCAATTGTTTTATTTCCAGTAATGATTTCTCCCGTATTAAAATCGATAATATCAGGCATTTTTTCTTGTAATGCTATGTTCGAAGAAATTTTTACAACAGGGGCAACAGGATTTCCAGTAGGCGTTCCTAAACCTGTAGTGAACAAGACGATATTAGATCCAGTTCCGACTAATGCAGTTGTACATTCAACATCATTTCCTGGTGTACATAGCAAATTTAAACCAGGTTTTTTGATATATTCTGTATAATCTAAAACATCTTGAATAGGAGAGGAACCCCCTTTTTTAGCTGCACCAGCAGATTTCATCGCATCTGTTATTAATCCATCTTTTATATTTCCAGGAGAAGGATTCATGTCAAATCCAGAACCAGCGGCAACAACAGAATCTTCGAAATCTTTCATTAATTGTAAAAATCTTTCGGCATCTTTTTCATTCACACAACGATTGATTAATTCTTGTTCAACTCCGCACAATTCGGGAAATTCGGACAAAATGGTAGCACCTCCAATTGCAGCCATAATATCTGATAAATAGCCTAAGGTTGGATTAGCAGAAATACCAGAAAAACCATCTGATCCTCCACATTCTAATCCTAAAACTAATTTAGATAATGGAGCTGGTTTACGTTCAATTTCATTGGCTTTTTTGATTGCTTCGAACGAATCTTTAATAATACCGTTCAACATATTATCAACTGTTCCAGATTTTTGTTGCTCGTAAACGATAATTGGTTTTTGATTATCAGGATTGATTTTATGTAAAGCTTCTTTAAAAATATCAACTTGTAAATTCTGACACCCAAGACTCAGGACTGTTGCACCAGCGACATTCGGATTGTTTACATATCCAGCAAGCAATCTTCCTAAAGCTTCAGCATCTTGTCGAATTCCGCCACAACCTCCTTGATGTGTAACGAATTTAACATCAATATTTTTGAATACTCTAGTGTCTTCTTCATCTGTGTCTTGCTCGTTTTCATCAGAATTCTGAATTAACGAACGTAAAAGCAGTTGATGTTTTGATGGTTTTTCGAATAATAATTCTTTTTCGAAAACATCTTTCAAAATTTCAACATTTCTATTTTCGCAAAAAACCAAAGGAAAAAACAACCAAATATTTTCCGTTCCAACTTGTCCGTCTTCTCTGTGATATCCCATAAATGTTTTGTCTTTCCATTTATCGATATTTGGAGGAGTCCATGACGTTGTAGCTGTTTTCTTTTCGACTTTAGAACTTTGATGTTTTACATTTTCAGTCGTAATAACTTCACCTTTTTTTATGTTGCAAACGGCTTTTCCGACAGTAATACCATACATCGTAATCGTGTCATTTTCTACAAAATCTATTGCAGCAAACTTGTGTTTCGCATTCGTATCTTTCTGAATTTCATATTCAGCATTATCAACGACCACAATTTCATTTACTTTTAGGTCAACTAATGCAACAATTACATTATCCGTTGGATTAACTTTTATAGCTTTTTTCTGCATTTTTTTCTCTTAAATCGTTTGGTTGCTATATATTTCATAAGATTTTTCAATTCCATATTCATCAATTAGCCGAAGAGCTTTTTCAATTTCATTTTCTAATTGATTAACCTTTGTCAAATCTTGTTCCCAGAAATTTATATTCTTCAAAACAGAATGACTTATTTGTTGATAATCATTGTTTTTCCAAATATTTCTGAACTCACTTATAATCGCTTCGTCATCATTTATAGGTAATTCTTCATTGTTCCAATCACCTTTGTAAAAACGAATTAAACAAGCCAAAGAAAATGTAATTCCTTTCGGAATTTGATTGAATTTCTCTACATAATCTAATAAACTTGGAAGAACACGAACTTTGAATTTAGAGATAGAATTTAACGCTATACTCGATAAATAGTGCTTGATAAAAGGATTTCTAAATCGATCTAAAACATCTTCTGTATATTCTTTTAATTGTTCTTCTGGTAAATCAAGGATAGGAATGATTTCATTATAAATAATATTTTTAATAAAATCTCCAGCTACTTTGTTATCGATTGCATCACGAACAGTTTCTATACCTAACATAATAGAAAAAGGAACCATTGAAGTGTGAGCGCCATTTAAAATTCGAACTTTAGAAGTACGATAAGGTGCTATATTTTTGACAAGCAAAATCTGTTCATTTGCTTTACTAAAAGGAATTTTTTCTTCCAATTTTTCATCGCCTTCAATTGCCCAAAATAAGAACGCTTCTGAAACGACAATCAATTCATCTTCATAATCTAACTGATTTGTGTAGCTTTCTAAATCATCTTTTGGAAATCCAGGTACAATTCTGTCTACTAATGTATTATGAAATTTATTTGAAGTGTTAATCCAAGTAATAAATTCATTTTCTAAGTTCCATAATTTAGCGTATTCTAAAATATAATCTTTCAAAATAATGGCGTTATTCTCAATTAATTCACATGGAATAATTGTTAAACCTTTGTCAGTATCTCCATTAAAATAAAGATATCTTTCATATAAGAACGCAGTTAATTTTGCAGGAAAATTTTCGTGGGGCGCATTTTCTAATTTGTTTTCTGAAGGATCAAATACAATTCCAGATTCTGTTGTGTTAGAAAAAACAAATTCCAATTGTTCTTCTTTTGCTAATTTCAAAAAATCTTGGTATTCTTTATAAGGATTAATCGATTTTTGAATCGCAGAAATAACACGATTTTCATCAATCAATTCACCTTTTTTAATTCCTCGAATAAATAAAGTATACAGATTATCTTGTTCTTCAAAAGTATGAAATGAACTTCCAGAAGGTGTCACTTTTATGTTTGCGATTCCTGCATTAAAATTGGCATCTTTATTCAGTTTATCGATTACATAGTCTGTAAAAGCGCGCATAAAATTTCCACCTCCAAATTGAATAATTTTTATAGGAAGTTCATTTTCTTGATGATATAGTTTTTTATTTAATTTTGTTTTCAAGTTATTGAATTTAAATTGATTATTTAATCACTTTGTATTTTGGTACTAATATTTTCATGACAATCCATGCTGTTAAATAAGCAACCCCACAAATTGTAAAAATGATCATATAACCTTTGTTGATTCCATCAACTATAATTGCTCCTGATTTTTCTAAATCTGAAAGTAAATTTTCTGGTAATCTTTCGTTGATGTATTGAGGATATTTTTCTAATAATGGAGTACCATCGATAGTTGTCCAGTTTTTGTGTGAATAATCAAACAAAACTCCTGATGATTTATTGATCAAAAAAGAACCAATTCCACCAGCCATACCACCGATTCCAACTATTGTAGCAATAGCACTTTTAGGAAACATATCACCAACTGTAGAGAAAATATTTGCAGACCAAGCTTGATGAGCTGCTCCAGCAATACCGATGATAATTACGGGAATCCAAAAAGAGGTTGCACCAAGAGGTTGAGCTAATAATGCCAATAATGGAAAGAAAGCAAAAATTAACATTGCGCGCATTCTTCCCGAATATGGATTCATGTTTAATTTATCGACAAAATATTTTGGTAACCATCCCCCAATAATAGAAAGTAATGTGATGATGTAAAGTACAAACAAAGGTAAGGCACTTTGTGTGCTATCCATCTTGTAGACTGAACTTAAGTAAGCTGGAGTCCAAAAAAGGTAGAACCACCAAACACCGTCTGTCATAAATTTTCCGAAGATAAAAGCCCACGTTTGTTTGTATTTAAAACATTCAGAAAAAGTTAGTTTTCTTCCTTCTGTAGATGTTTCTGTATTTTCTTCTATATCTTGTTGAATATACTCTAATTCAGCGCTATTAACTTTTGGATGTTTGTGTGGTACTTGGTATAAATAAATCCAAAATCCCATCCAAATAAATCCTAATGCTCCGATGATGATAAAAGCCATTTCCCAACCCATCGATTTTGCAATAAATGGAATTGTAAGAGGAGCAGCTAATGCTCCTACAGTAGCACCAGCATTGAAAATACTTGTTGCAAACGCACGGTCTTTTTTCGGAAAATACTCGGCTGTTGCTTTGATTGCTCCTGGAAAATTACCAGCTTCACCGATTGCTAAAATTAATCGAGCAAAAATAAATAAGCTAACACTTGTTGAAATAATTAATGAGGTGTCACTTACTTTTTCTAAGATTTCTTTTGCTCCAGCAAATCCAACAAACCAATTATCTGTAATATACCCTGCTGTTGCAATTCCACAAAAAGCGTGTAAACATGCTCCAATTGACCAAATTGCAATAGCGTATAAGAAACCTTTTTTAGTTCCCATTTTGTCAATAAATCGGCCAGCAAATAACATACTTACAGCATAAAAGATCGGAAGAGCGTCG
>NZ_DKSQ01000011.1:108325-123110 GCF_002472765.1 Empedobacter sp. UBA7252 | reverse complement strand
TAATCTACTTTTTTATTTTTTATAAATATGCGGATTTTCCACTACTCCTTTTTTAAATACTTTTCTAACGCCCATTCTTAGTGCATTATCAACTTGCAAAACTTGATCCAAAACCTTTTGCTCTGGACGACCTCTAAACGAAGTCACATGAAAAGAATCTGTTTCTCTTAAAGGTTCTTTAGAAAAATAATAATTTGAAACACATTTTCTAAAACCTTCAAACTTTATTGGAGAAACCGAATGCAAAGAATCATTATGCGTTGCCATTACCGCTAATCGATTGAATTTACTAAAAATCGTAATTTGATCATTTTTCAATCCATTTGGCCAAATTTCTAAATTACCACCATATTCTTCTTTCCAGTCTGGCGTTACATAATACAATAAATTCAACACACGCCACAATTCTCTTTTCGCATCGTGAGAATTATCCAAATGAGGCTGCAAAAATTGACGATTTCCCATCATAGACAAACCTCCAGCATACAAAGATGAATCTGGAATAGGTTGTTTTATTTCGCAAATCTCAGCAATCAAATTTACGATTCTTTCATCTTGAAAAGCGTAAATAATTTCTTCTAAAATAGGATGATATTGATCCATTTGAACAGCAATATATTTATCTTCTTTCAAACTTTTTTTCAACACCATTTCTTTTTCTTGTGGAAAAACTTGATTTATTTCCAAAACTAATTCTTCTGGTAATAGATCATCAACCCAAAAATAACCGATCTTATCTTTGCTACTATTATATTGTTGACTTATTTCTTCCTTTTGATCAATTAATCGTTGTAAAATTATATCTGCAAATTGATTTCTGTTCATAATCATAAAGTTAATTAAAAATTTGTTTCAAAATAATTTTGGCATTCAATTTATCATTCAAATCATATTCAAGCGTATCAATATATTCTTCTGACCCTAAAAAAGGTTTATTTTTTAAATGATTAATAGCTTTTATCAACTCTAATTTATTCAAAACTTGAACACAAAGTCCACTAATTTTCTCATCATCTATTACATTTTCATTAATTATCGAAAAACGACTATTGAATAATGCATTTATTACTTTTAGCTTTGTCCCAGATTCCTGAAAAGACCACGCAATATTAAGATGAGCTTTTGCGAAAAGTTTTTTCAAATGATTAAAATCTTTCAATTTAACAAATTGTATATGTGGATGATTTTTAATTTTTGCTTTTACCCAATCCTCTCTAGAACCTGAAGCAATAACGAAAGGATAATCAATTTCTTTAAAAACTTCTATCAAGAAATCGACTACTTTACAATTGTCCGAAGCTCTCAAATCTCCGTGATACAAAGCAAATTCTCCTTTTTCACTTAATGATTGAAAAGTTTCATTTCCATGAAAAACAGGTACAAATTTTCCTTTATTATATTTTTCTTGAATATAATTTTGTTCAAATTTAGAAAGTGTAAAAACTTCATCAAACTGGTGGATAATATTTTCGTATTGGATATATTTTTTTGCCTCAATATAAAACAATGCTTTTTTCGCTAGATTCTTTTCGCTTTCAGCCAATCCGGAAAAATAATTTTGCTCAATATTATGTAGTCTCAAATATTTAGAATAACCTTCAAGAGTATATTTATTCAAAATAAATGTTGTTTTTAGACTTTCAAAAAAAATAGGAGCTTTCAACGATTTAATTCGTTCATACAATAATTGACTATCCCTCGATCTTACTGAAATAGGATATTTCTTAAAAATATAATTAGGCTTTTGATGTATTGGATAAAAATAAACTTCTTTAGCATATTTTCTTAAAACATCGCTTTCTATTTCATTAAACCCAAACAGATGTAAATGAATCTCAATCCCAAGTTGATGAAATGCTTTCAATTTATAAAAAACATCTATAACACCTCCATAATTGGGAGGAAATGGAACATCCATACTTATAAAATGAAGTTTATTACCTTGATACATTAGTTAGTTAATTATTTAACAAAAAAAAGAGTCTACAACTAAGTAAACTCTTTCTTTAAAATTATATTGTGTAATTTATCTTATTCTGATATCGCTTCCGCAACTTCAAATAATCTTCCGTCTTCACAACGCACTTTACGCGCAGGATAGCGACGAATAATTTCATAATCGTGTGTAGCCATCAAAACTGCACAATTATTTTCTTTCGATACCGACAACAATAAATCCATAATATCATTTGACGTTTCTGGATCTAGGTTTCCTGTAGGCTCATCTGCTAAAATTAATTCAGGATGATTTAATAAAGCACGAGCTATAGAAACACGCTGTTGTTCTCCTCCAGAAAGACGGAAAGGCATCATTTTCTTTTTTGACAACATCCCTACCGAATCTAAAACCTCATCAATACGTTTATCGATTGTAGCCTTATCTTTCCAACCTGTTGCTTTCAAAACGAACGTCAAATTTTGCTCAACTGTACGATCTGTTAACAATTGGAAATCTTGGAAAACAATTCCTAAATGTCTTCTAAGATCAGGAATCTTACTTGTTTTCAATGATTTCAAATCCATTCCAACCACAGAACCTTGTCCCGATTGAAGCGGCAAATCACCATAAAGCACTTTCAACAAACTACTTTTTCCACTTCCTGTTTTTCCAATAAGGTAGACAAATTCTCCTTCATTAAGTGTAAAATTAACGTCAGATAATACTAAATGATTTCTTTGATATATAGATGATTGACTTAACTCAATTACATTTTTAGCTTCCATACTTTTCTACAGTCTTTAAAACAAATGTAAAAAAAAAGCTTGAAAGAACGACCTTCAAGCTTATTTTTTATGAATTGTAGCGATTATCTTTTAGCTCTTACTTCACTAACAGTTAATGCTTTTCTTCCTTTCTTTCTACGAGCAGCTAATACTTTGCGCCCGTTTTTAGAAGCCATACGCTCACGGAATCCGTGTTTGTTTCTTTTTTTTCTGTTACTTGGTTGAAATGTTCTCTTACTCATCTTTACTAAGTTTCTAATCCATTACTCGAATGGGTTGCAAATATACAGTTATTATTATTAATTCAAAAATCAAATTGATAGAAAATTACAAAAAAGCTGAATTAATAGTAAACCGCGTTCCGTTCTACACTTTGTAATTTTCGAAGTGCAAATATAAAAACATTTTTTTGTTAAGCAAGAGAAAATTAAAACAATAACAATTAAAACTTATCAACAATATCATTTACGAGGATAAAACAAAGCTATTTTTAGAAGGATTAGAAAAGTTTCCTTAAAACTTTCATAAAACATCAAATATCTTGTTTTTATCAATCTTATTTTAGCTTAAAATTCGTATATTAGCCACCTTATATAACAAAACAATATGACTGAAGGAGAAAGACTAATCCCAATTAACATTGAGGATGAAATGAAATCCGCTTACATCGATTATTCGATGTCGGTAATCGTATCTCGTGCGCTTCCGGATGTGCGTGATGGCTTAAAACCTGTACACCGTAGAGTATTATTCGGAATGTATGAATTAGGTGTTTTTTCTAATCGTTCTTACAAAAAGTCGGCACGTATTGTAGGGGAAGTTTTAGGTAAATTTCACCCACACGGCGACAGTTCTGTTTACGACACAATGGTACGTATGGCGCAACCTTGGTCTTTGCGTTACTTATTAGTTGACGGACAAGGTAACTACGGTTCTGTAGATGGTGATCCACCTGCTGCAATGCGTTATACTGAAGCAAGACTTCAAAAAATTTCAGACGAATTATTAGCTGATTTAGATAAAGAGACAGTTGACTTTCAACTAAACTTTGACGATACTATCCAAGAACCTACTGTATTACCTACTCGTGTTCCAAACTTATTAGTAAATGGTGCATCTGGTATTGCGGTTGGTATGGCAACAAATATGGCGCCACATAACTTAACAGAAGTTATTGACGGAACAATTGCATACATCGACAATCGTGAGATTACAATTGACGAATTAACACAATACATCAAAGCGCCAGACTTCCCAACAGGAGGTACTATCTATGGCTATGATGGTGTAAAACAAGCTTTCGAAACTGGACGTGGACGTGTTGTTTTACGTGCAAAAACTAATTTCGAAGAAGTACATGGTCGCGATTGTATTATCGCTACAGAAATTCCTTACCAAGTTAACAAGGCAGATATGATTGCAAAAACTGCTGAGTTGGTAAAAGATGGTAAATTAGATGGTATTTCTGAGATTCGTGACGAATCTGACCGTAAAGGTATGCGTATCGTTTATGTCCTTAAAATGGATGCGGTTCCTAACGTCGTTTTAAATAAACTATATAAATTTACTCAATTACAATCATCTTTCAGTGTAAATAACATTGCGTTGGTAAAAGGTAGACCAGAGCAATTGAATTTGAAAGACATGATTTATCATTTCGTAGAACATCGTCACGAAGTGATTGTTCGTCGTACGGAATACGAATTGAGAAAAGCGCAAGAAAGAGCTCATATCTTAGAAGGTTACATGAAAGTAATCGGAACACAAGATGATCTTGATCGTGCAATTAAAATCATTCGCGAATCTGCAACACCAGACGAAGCGCGCACAGGATTAATGGAAGCTTTCGAGTTATCAGAAATTCAAGCACGTGCAATCTTAGATTTACGTTTACGTACATTGACTGGTCTTGAGATTGATAAAATTCGTGAAGAGTACGAAGAAATCATGAAAATGATTAACCATTTGAAAGATATTTTAGCAAACGAAGATTTACGTATGCAAATTATCAAAGATGAGTTATTAGAAATTCGTAAAAAATATGGTGACGAACGTCGTACAGATATCGATTACGCAGGTGGAGACTTAAATATCGAAGATTTAATTCCTGATGAGCAAGTTGTTTTAACGATTTCTCACATGGGTTACATCAAACGTACACCACTTTCTGAATACCGCAAACAATCTCGTGGAGGAGTTGGTAATAGAGCCGCTACAACACGTGACGAAGATTTCTTAGAGTATATGGTTTCGGCATCTAACCACCAATACATGTTATTCTTTACAGAAAAAGGAAAATGTTATTGGATGCGTGTGTACGAAATTCCAGAAGGTTCTAAAACATCTAAAGGTCGTGCAATTCAGAATTTGATTAACATCGAGCCAGATGATAAAGTAAAAGCATATATCCTTACACATGATTTAATGAACGAAGAATACGTAAATAATAATTACGTAATCATGGTAACTAAAAATGGTATCATCAAGAAAACATCTTTAGAAGCTTATTCTCGTCCACGTGTTAATGGTATCAACGCAATTACTGTTCGCGAAGGTGACACATTATTAGAAGCTTTATTAACAGATGGTAAATCTCAAATTATGATCGCTTCTAAATATGGTAAAGCTATCCGTTTCGAAGATGAGAAAGTTCGTCCAATGGGTCGTACTGCTTCTGGTGTTCGCGGAATCAACTTAGGAGATCAACCAGATAATGAGGTTATCGGGATGATTGTTGTGACTGATGTAGAAAAAGAAACTGTATTAGTTGTTTCTGAACAAGGTTACGGAAAACGTTCTTCTATCGAAGATTATCGTGAAACAAATCGTGGAGGTAAAGGTGTAACAACACTTAATATTACTGATAAAACAGGAAAATTAATCGCGATTGAGGCTGTTACAGACGAAGATGATTTAATGATCATTAATAAATCTGGAGTTGCTATTAGAACTGGTTTAGATGAAATTCGTGTAATGGGTCGTGCAACACAAGGTGTTCGATTGATTAACTTGAAAAAGAACGACGAAATTGCAGCAATTGCAAAAGTACAAGTTGAAGAAGAATTGGAAAACGAAGTAGAACTTGATGAAGAAGGAAATCCAATTGTTGTAGAAAACACAAACGAAAACAACGAAACTCAAGCAGAAGAAACGCCTGCTGAGGATCCAAATAATGAATAATCAATGAAAAAATTATTATTTAGTTTAGGATTAGTTTTAGCAATGTCGACATCATTCGCTCAAACTAACACAGAAGAATTAACGACAGAACCTACAGTTTTAGCTGAAAAATATAATAAATCAGCAAAAGAAAACTTAGCAAAAGGTGACGTTACAAAAGCAAGTCAAGATTTAGCAAAATTATCTAAATACGAAAACGGTAAAGTTTGGCAAGTCAAAAATAAAGACTCTAAAAAAGACGAATTTTACTATTCTCAAGCCGATTTAGATAAAGCTACAGCTAGTGGTAATTACGCAAAAGCGAAAGAAGTTGCTTTACAACCAAAATATGGTTTCTTGTTGCAATCTGAAGTTTCTAATTTAGCAAACAAAGAATTAGACGCTGCAAACAAAGCAATGGACGCAAAACAATTTACTGAGGCTGGAACAAAATTCTTAAATGTTTTCAACTTAGTTGAAGCTTTAGGTACAAAAGAAGATATCTATAAATATCAAGCTGCAATCTGTTTTTACAACGCAGCTGATTATGATAAATCGTTAACGATTTTGAAAGAATTAGCGGCAAAAGGATTCACTGGTAAATCAGCTAATCAAACAAAAGATTACAACCGTGACATGTATGTTTTAGCACTTAATGGATTGTACAATGCGAAAAAATACGATACTATCGTAGAAGAAGCAACTACAAAATATCCAAAAGATGCTGACATCAACAATATCGCAACTGGAATTTACCAAGTTTCTGGAAACTCTGATAAAATGACAAAACGTATCGAAGAAGCGATTAAAATTAATCCAAACGATGCACAAAATTATTACAACTTAGGAGTTTTATATTTAGATGACGCTTCTAAAGCAGAAGAATCTAAAAACTTGTTCAAAAAAGCGATTGAATTAAATCCTAAACATTTCGAGTCTTACAACAATTTAGTTTTAGCTATTTTGCAACCAGACAAAGAAATTGTTGAAACAATGAACAACAATTTAGGAACATCTAAAAAAGAGAAAGAAATTTATAATGCAAACGAAGTAAAACGCAAAGCTTTGTTTACAGAAGCAGCTCCTTATCTTGAAAAAATGTACGAAATTCAACCAGAAAATCGTCAAGTTATTCGTAACTTAATTCAAGCTTACAAAACTTTAGGAAACGAACAAAAAGAAAATTTCTATCGTGACGCTGAGAAAAAATTAGTAAAATAATTATTTCAATATTTTAAAAAAAAGGACTTCAATTGAAGTCCTTTTTTTATGCTTTATCATTCTGAATGTAGATTTAACGAACTTAGAACAAATCCCAATTTCTTAAATCTGGTAAAAAATGATGGGCTGTCAAATCATAACGAACTGGTACAACAGAAACATAACCCTCCTCTAAAGCACGTTCGTCTGTATCTTCACCTTTGTCAAGATTTTTAAACTCTCCACTCATCCAATAATACGTTCTTCCACGAGGATCTTCACGTTTATCAAATTTTTCTTCCCATTTTGCATCAGCTTGGCGACAAACTTTTATTCCTTTTATTTCATGTTCTTTCAACTTCGGAATATTAACATTCAACACTACACCTTTTGGTAATTTATGTTTTAAAACTTGATCAATAATTGTTTTAATAAATTCTTCTCCAGCTTTAAAATCAGCATTATAAGCAAAATCACACAACGAAAAACCAATCGCAGGAATCCCTTCTATTCCAGCTTCTACAGCAGCAGACATTGTTCCCGAATAAATCACATTCACCGACGAATTCGATCCGTGATTAATTCCCGAAATACACAAATCTGGTTTACGAGGTAAAATTTGCGAAACAGCCAATTTCACACAATCCACTGGCGTTCCAGAACACGCATACTCTTTTACATCTTCATCAACTTCTATTTCATCACAAAACAATGTCGAATTTATTGTCACCGCATGCCCCATTCCACTTTGCGGACTATCTGGCGCAACAACATAAACTTCTCCAAATCCTTTTGCAATCTCTATCAACGCTCTTATTCCAGGCGCAGTTACTCCATCATCATTTGTAACTAAAATTAGCGGTCTTTCCATATTTTATTCTTACTTTTATTCATCATTTTTACAAATGTAAAAAACTTCCTTCTAATTTCTTTTTTGTTTTATATTTGAAGGAGTCTTAAATTATTAATTTATATAATACCAACGCAATATGTTAATTAAAAAAACGTATGTATTACTATCGTTTTTATCAATGAGTTTGCTTGCTTTTTGCTTTTGCAAACCCATGCTAGACACAGATGAAGAAAGAGAAAAGTTAATCGTAAAAAATACACGAAACACCCTAACTTACCTACATTACAAACCTGCTACTGTAGATGATAAATTTTCGGAAAATGTTTTCAATAAATATTTAGAATACATTGATCCAAGCAAACGTTTTTTATTGCAATCTGATTATGATCTATTCAAAAAAGATTATCACAATTTAGATGATTATTACAAATCAGAAAACTTAGGTTTCTACAATTCTACTGTTGACACAATCTACAAACGTATTGCTGACGCTGAAAAATATTCGATGGATGCCTTGTCAAAACCTTTTGATTTCAATCAAAAAGAGAATTTCAACATCGATTATAAAACATCAAAATTCGCGAAAGATAAGAACGAATCAAAAGATTTGTGGCGCAAATATTTGAAATATAACGTGATGTTAGAAATCATTTCAATGCAAGACGAATTAAAAGGTCAAAAGAAAGATACATTAGACAACTCTTCTTCTATAAAACCTATAAAAGATCCTTTGGCAGATGAGAAAAAGAAAATCACAAAAGATACGCCTTTTGCAGAAGTAGAAAAGATGGCGCGTGAAGAAGTTAAAGACTTGATTTCTGACTATTTCCGTCGTATAAAACAAACAAAACGCGAGAACTATTTTTCTATTTACATGAACTCGTTCACAGAACAATACGATCCGCACACAACATACTTCTCTCCAACAAGTAAAGAGGATTTCGAATTCGAAATGTCTGGACAAATGGAAGGAATTGGAGCCAAAATACAAGACAAAAGAGGTTACGCTACAATTGCTGAATTAATTGTTGGCGGACCAGCTTGGAAGAGCAATAAATTAGAAGTTGGTGACAAGATCATTAAAGTTGCACAAGGGAAAAATGGTGAAGCTAAAAACATCGTTGGGATGATTTTAAGCGATGCTATTCGCCTAATTAAAGGGAAGAAAGGAACAGAAGTTGTCTTGACTATTCAGAAAAAAGACGGTTCTCAACAAACAATCTCTTTGATTCGTGAAGTGATTGAATCAGAGGAAGTGTTTGCTCGCTCATCTGTTATTACGGACGAGAAGGGAGATAAATACGGAATCATCTATTTACCTGAGTTCTACACTCCAATGGGAAAAGAAGGCGGACGTTATCCTTCGGATGATATCAAGAAAGAAATTGATATATTGAAGAAAGAAAACATCAAAGGTCTTGTCTTCGATGTTAGAAATAATGGAGGAGGTTCTCTTGAAGAGGTAGTTAAAATCTCTGGATTGTTCATCAATCAAGGACCAATTGTTCAGGTGAGACGTTCGGACGGAATGCTTAAAATTCACGAAGACAAAGATAATTCTATCGCATACGACGGACCTTTAGTAGTAATGGTTAACGAGCTTTCTGCATCTGCGTCAGAGATTTTTGCTGCAGCAATGCAAGACTATGGTCGCGCTGTTATCGTGGGTTCTCCGCAAACCTTTGGTAAAGGTACTGTACAAACAATCTTGCCTTTAGATCGTCAGTCGGGAAGTGATGAGTTAGGCGCTATTAAGTTAACAATACAAAAATTCTACCGAGTAAACGGAGGTTCTACACAATTGAAAGGAGTTCAATCGGACATTGCATTAGTTGATCAATTCACTTACGAAGATATCAGCGAAGCTTCTCGTTCAGAAGCCTTGAACTGGGATCAAATCAAACCATTGGTTATTGCAAAATGGCCTTCTGCTTTCGATTTAGCGAAGATTAAAACGAACAGTAAAAATCGTTTGGCAAACAATGCTCACTTAGCATTAATGAACGAAAGTTTCAAGTTCATCAAATCAATGGAAGACGTAAAAGAGATTCCTTTGAACTTAGAAGATTACAAAACGTACCGTAAAACACGCGAAGATAAAATCAAGAAATTCGAAACTTTAGACAAGTATAAAAACAATTTCAAATTTACAATGAATCAAAACGATTTAGCAACTACTAAAACAGATACTGTTCTAAAAGCTAAACGTAACAATTGGTTCAAAGGAATGCAAAAAGACTTTTATTTAAACGAAGCTGTTAACGTTTTAAGAGACATTAAATAATGGAACAAGAAAACGGTTCATTTTCTCAAATCATATTCAATAAATTAAGAAAGAACACCCTTGGTGTTCTTTCTTTTAGTGTAATAGTATTAGCTGCAATCATTTCTATTTTTGCTTATGTCTTTGCGTCCGACAAAACGGAAAATGCAAACAGACAGGACCTAACCATTGCATATTCACCTATAGGTTATCAGCAAAAAACAATCGAAATCCCTTTACCTAATTATTCAGGAAAAACGAACTTTTCTGATTTTATATTCGGGAAAGAAATCGATACCGAACAAATAAGTATTACATCTTACAAAAGAGATGGACAAAGCATTACTTATATTCCATATATAGGGAACGGACTAAGTGGTGAAGCAATAAAGATAGATTTGTTAACTTGGACAAAGCATAACATCAAAACGCAAGATATAGAGAAGGATTTTATCTATACAAAAACCTATTTACTTGGAACAGATTCTTACGGAAGAGACTTTTATTCTAGATTAATCATCGGGACAAGAATTTCTTTTCTTATCGGGTTTATCGCTGTTTTCATTTCATTAGTTGTCGGAATTTCCTTGGGCGCTCTTGCAGGTTATTACAAGGGACGAACAGATAACATTATAATGTGGTTGATAAACGTTGTGTGGTCTATCCCAACATTACTATTGGTTATTGCAATTACCTTAGCTATTGGAAAAGGATTTTGGCAGATATTTATCGCAGTTGGACTAACGATGTGGGTAGAAGTTGCACGTGTAGTTCGCGGACAATTCCTATCATACAGAGAAAAAGAATTTGTAGAAGCAGCAAAAGCTTTAGGATTTTCGGACACAAGAATTATCTTCAACCAAATATTACCTAACGTTGTTGCACCTATTATCGTTATATCTGCTGCCAATTTTGCTTCGGCAATTTTAGTAGAAAGCGGTCTTAGTTTTCTTGGAATTGGCGCACAACCTCCTACTCCGTCTTGGGGAAATATCATAAAAGAACATTATAATCATATTATTTTAGGGAAACAACATTTGGCAATTCTACCGGGATTAGCTATTATGTTATTGGTTCTTGGGTTTAATATCTTTGGGAATGTATTGCGAGATATTATGGATATTAAGCAGTAAGAAGCTTATAAAGTTTTATACTTTTCTTTTTTTAATACTTTAAAACACAAGTTATATCTTTATCTATGTCTTTATGTGGTTAATATTTTATCTTTTTTAACCACATAGATACATAGGTTAAATATTTATAAAGATTAGAATAGATATTTTATTTTCACAATAGATTTATAGAAGTTTATCATTATTAATCAAAATCTATGTTTCTATGTAGTTAATTATTTACCAAAACAAAATTAAAACCTATCTATTCTAACAATATAAATACATTGGTTTAATAATTTGGAAGATGAGTAAAAAACTCATTAACATACGTTTTTTGTCCTTCATTAAATATGTTAAAACAATTGAAGTTAATTAGTATTCCTTTTGGACATTTCAGTAGTTTCATGTAAGTTAATAATTGAGCTTCATAAGCAGGAACAATATCTTGCACGGCTTTTAACTCAACAACTATACTATTTTCTACATAGAGGTCACAACGAAAATCGAGATCAAGTAGTTTTTCTTTATAGATAACTGGAACCTTCATTTCTGTGAGAAAATTTATTTTCCTATGATTTAATTCTTCTTTTAAGCATTGATGATAAACACTTTCTAACAATCCTCTTCCCATTGTTTTATGAACTTCTATAGCAGAACCTATTATTTCATAAGTTAATTCATCTAAATATTTTTTAGTTTTCATATTCTATGTTTCTATGTTGTTAATGATTATTCAATTGATATATAAATAACTTTTTCATAAAACCTCCCTACCTTTTATATAAAACCTAAGGAGGTTTTAAACAAAACGTCAAGTGATTTTAATGAAAACCACTTGACGTTTTTTATTTACTTCAATTAGAAGTTAGAAAAATTATCTTAACTATTTCTTTTTCTCATACTTTAAAGTAGCTAAAGTATCTCGTAAATCGAGACCAGGTCTAAAAAGTATTTTAGCACTTTTTATAGAAGCAGAATTTACTTTGTTCATTGCATCCATTCCTTCGCTACTTATACTTATTTGAAAAGAACCAAAATCTCCTAAGCGAACAATCTTTCCATCTGACAAATGTTTCGATAACATTTTAGCCAAATCAATCAATGTCGCATACACATCACTCTCACTAATAGATGAGGTTTGCGCAATTTCTTTACTCAAATTTCGAAGTGATACTTCACCATCTGCAATAGAATTTGCATAGAACTTTTTAGGCCCCGTAGGATCTCCTGGGTAAGCCTTCTGAATAACGTTGTATTTTACAGCCATAGAAAATAAGTGTTTTAATTAAATTGTTAATTAACTCTAATTTAACACTTTATATTTAATCAACAAAATAAAACTATTGATTATCAATAAAGTACATTATATCATAAAAACAAAAAAGGCTTCCTTATATAAGAAAGCCTTGTTATTATCTTGAAACTTTGGTCGAAAGTTTAGCTGTTGTTTTTGGTACAATTAGTTGTTGATGCAACCTCATCGAATCTTTATTAGGTGCTTTTAGCGGATAAGTTCCTGTAAGTCCAACCAATTTGAATGCACTATATATATTCTTATTCTGCTTGTTTCCTAATGCAATTACCGTAAATTGATTGTTAACATCGTGTACAAAAACGGTGTTATTCCCGTGCCACCAACCATTGTGATACAATAATTTTTTACCATTGTCATATTCTAACAAGCGCATTCCAAGCCCATAATTCTTGAAACCTTTCTGCTCGTAACTATATCCTTGGAAAGCTTCTTTCTTGATCTTCTTCGGTAAAAAATCGTCTGAATACATGGCAACATCTAACTTGTAAAGATCTCTTGGCGTTGAGTAGATATTTTTGTCTCCATACGTGCGGTCAAAATCATCCCAAGCCCACTCGTAACCATTGTATTTGTAAGAACGAGCTACTGTATCTTTATCGCGATCATACTCAAAAACAAAGGTGTTATTCATCTCAAGAGGGTCAAAAACCATGTATTTCATTGCTTTCGGATAAGGTATTTTCATAATCTTTTCGATTACTAAAGCAAGGAAAGCGAAGTTGGTGTTCGAGTAATAAAACCCTTTGTCTGCGGGACGAATTTGTTTAACGTCAAATTCTCTAAAGATATCTAACACATCTTGATTAGAAATTGGTTTCTCGCGATCCATCATTACCTTCTTGTTATTCCACAAAACGTTGGCATAATTTGGCAAACCACTGCGGTGATTTAGCAAATTACGAACCGTGATATCGTCGTAAGGAAAACCTTCTAATATTGTATTTACTTTTTGATCTAATTTGATTTTACCTTTCTCGACCAGCTTAAGTATCGCCATAGATGTAAAAACTTTCGAGATAGATGCTATGTGAATAGGCGTTTCGGCAGTGATTGGACGCTTATGTCTTTCGTCTGCCATCCCTTGATATTGCTCTAAAAGTACTTGCCCATTCTTCACAACCAACAAACCTCCGCTCACTTTCCCGTCAACCCAAAAGTCTTTATAATAGGTGTTTAGTTTATTTCTGTAATCATTAAGTTCTGCTTGTGTGTACTTCATTGGCTTGAAATCTGCTTTCCAATCCAACGAATCATAGCGCAAAGCATGAGGATCCTTCTTTCTAACTTCTTCTTTTTGTTCGTTTTTCTTGCTACAGCTTCCCATAAACAGCATTGCAGAAGCAAGAACAACCGCTACATATTTCATGTGTTTTTTCTTAATCTTATTGTTTGTTTCTACTAAAGTATATATTTATTTGTGGAATAGTTACCCGTTTAGAAACATTAAGTTTTTTTTATGATTTGTGCGAAAGTTGAGACTTAAACTCGCCTAAGATGACACTTGTTGCAACAGCTACGTTGAGACTTTCGGTAGAACCATTTTTCCCAAAGAACGGAATACTTAGTTTATTTGTCGTTAACTTCTCGATTTCTGGAGAAATTCCATTCGCTTCGTTCCCCATTACCAAGATACCTTCTTGTGGAAGTGTTTGTTCATAAATAGATTCTCCTTCCATAAAAGTCCCGAAAATGTTTCCTTTATAGTCAGACAAGTATTTCTCCAAATCGATATAATGAACTTTCACTCGTGTAAAAGAGCCCATTGTCGACATCACAACTTTTGGGTTGTACATATCAACAGATTCTTTGGTACACAAAATATCCTCTACACCAAACCAATCAGCCAAGCGGATAATTGTTCCTAAATTACCTGGATCTCGAATATCATCCAAAGCAATACTTAAACCATTCAACTTGATGTTTTCGTTATAATTAGGTAATTCACAAAGTGCTAAACCTACATTCGGAGTAGTTAAGAAACTGATCTTTTTCAAGTCTTTTTCTTCAATAAAAGTCTTTTTGATATGTGTAGCTTCTGGCCAAAAGTCTTCAGTTATAAATAATTCTTTAATATTTATAGAACTTTTTATAACTTCCCCAATATTTTTAACACCTTCTACGACAAACAAATTATATTTTTGTCTATATTTTTTAGA
>NZ_DKSQ01000011.1:0-108247 GCF_002472765.1 Empedobacter sp. UBA7252 | reverse complement strand
TATTTTTTAGAACCCAGAGAAGTTATTATCTTAATAACGTTATTTGATAACATATTTATGCAAAAAAAAATTACAACAAATATAACACTTATCTCTTGTTTAGGTTTACTTTTTTATAGCTGTAGTACAACTAAAAAAGTACCTGAAGGAGAATATTTGTTTGTAAAGAACAAATTTATCTACGATAAAGAAGATCCCGATATTAAGAAGAAAAAAACTATAATCAACAAAGATTTAAGTGATTATGTGAAACAAAAACCAGCTGGTAAGTTCCTTGGTTTTTTCCCTCTTTGGCAATGGGTTTATAATTGGTCTCCTGCAAAATTTGATGAAACTTTTCAGGAATATTATCGACAAGATGCTTCGGTTCGTAACCAAAAATTATTGGACAGTTTACTAACGAAGAATAATCTTAGCGAATATGTTGGGCACAGTTTATGGAAAGAACGTCTTTATTATAGTCAAGGTGAGGCTCCAGTTTTGTTGGATGAACAACAATCAGAATTTTCGGCAAAGAACTTAAATAGATTATTTCATGACAAAGGTTATTTCGATTCGAAAGTAGCTGTTTCCTATAATAAAGATTCTGTTGCGAAAAAAGCAGAAACTATTTATGATATTAAGTTAGGGGAACCTTCTTATATCGAAACATATGATCAAAAAATATCTGATCAAAAAATAGAAGAATATCTTAATTCTTCTATTGGAAAACAAACTGTTTTGCATGCTGGAGATCAATATAATTTTGACAAATTTGAGGAAGAACGCGATCGTATCATCGATTTGTTAAAGAATAGAGGTTACTATGATTTTAATGATTCGGGCGAAGATTTATATTTTGAAGCGGATACATTAAAAAGTAACAAACGCCTTGATGTAACGATGTTTATTGATAAATATATTCAAGATTCTTTGAAAACGGATAGTATTACACCTTTTACGCAATACCGTTTTGGGAAGATAAATATTTATGCAGATTCTCGCAGTTTTGTTGATGATGAAAGTAAATTAATCAAAGAAGAATATAAAGATTATAACGTTTTATATACAAAAGAACCAGAATATCGACCAAAATATTTTACAGATGCATTTGTAATTCGTCCTGGTCAACTATATCGTCAACGACAAGAAATTCAGACAAAACGTAATATTTTCAAGAAAGAAAACATTAACTTACATGGATTCAGAATTAATAAACAAGATTCTATCCTAAATGTAGACGTTTTCTTTACACCAAAAAAGAAATATGACTTGAATCTCTTTGTCGAAAGTTATGCTTCTCGCTATATGAACTTTGCAATTTCTCCCGGAATGACTTTAACTTCGAGAAATCTATTTGGAGGAGGAGAAAATTTAGAAACAACTTTGAAAGGAACTTTAGGTTCTGTCAACAAAGATTTCTCAATGAATAAAGCATTCTTAAATGCTTACGAAATCGCTATCGAAACAAAGTTGAAATTTCCTTATTTATTAACACCAATTAATCTTGATAATATTTTACCAAAACGTTTTACTGCCGAATCTGCTATTCGAATGAATGCAAGTACGCAGAAAAATGTAGGTTTAGACAAAACGACTTATGGTTTTGGTTTTGATATGGATATTTCGAGTTCGGAGTTTCAACACAAAGTTTCTTTGTTTAACACAGAATTTATTAGTAACCGAAAAAAAGATCGCTATTATGAAGTGTTTACAAAAGATAATAATACAAAAAACGAAGTAAAAGATTTATACTACGCATACAATCCTAATGCACCAATTTATCTAACGGACGATGAATTAACAGACGCAATCGAGGCTGACAAAGGATTCCAAAGTTCATTAACTGGAGAAAACGCAAAGTTGTATGTTGATTTTGAGAATATGTTATATAGAAAAGCTAATATTTCCCAAAATGTATTAATCAACTCTTTTATCTATCAATTTACATTTAATCAAGAAAATTCATTTCGACCAAAAAGTAATCCTTGGTTTATTCAAGCGAGAATTGAATTAGCCGGAAATGTATTAAGAGGTTTAGACAAAGCTTTTGGCTTTAATAAAGCTGAACCTGATCGAGACGGAAATCAAGCAGGTTTGATCTTTGGAATTCCTTATTCTCAATTCGTAAAATTTGATGTGGATGTTAGACGAAAATTCAAATTAAATTCAAATTCTAGCGTAGCGGGACGTTTCTTATTCGGAATCATTCAACCATATGGAAACTCAGATGTTGCACCCTTCGTAAGAAGTTATTCGGCTGGAGGAGCAAATGATGTTCGTGGTTGGGCACCGTTAACTTTAGGTCCTGGAAGTAAACCACGTATCGATTCTAAAAATCAAAGTTTAGAATTTGAAAGCATGAAATTATTATTCAATGCTGAATATCGCTTCAATCTTTTTGGAAGTTTGGAAGGTGCATATTTTCTTGATGCTGGTAATATTTGGGGTGTTAATAAAAATCGTCCAGAAACATTATTTAAGTTCAAAGATTTTTACAAAGAATTCGGAATTGGTTCTGGATTAGGTTTCCGTTATCACATTGGTACGTTTGCAATTGTAAGATTTGATTTGGGTTACAAAATTTATGACCCTTCTTACGAATTGGGTGATCGCTGGCAATTTGACAATTTTAACTTGCTTAAACCAAGAATCCACTTCGGAATTAATTATCCTTTCTAAAAAAACATCTATATTTGTTTCACAAAATACTAACATAATGAGCAGAAAATTTCCTGCCGGTGTTGCTACCGGTTCATTAGTTCAAGATATTATCAATGATGCAAAAGCAAATCAATACGCTTTACCAGCGTGTAATGTCATCGGTTCAGATACTATTAACGCTGCAATGGAAGCTGCAGTTGAAGTAAACTCTCCAGTTATTATTCAATTTTCTAACGGAGGTGCTGCTTTTAATGCCGGAAAAGGATTAAAAGGAGAAAATCAACTTTCTGCTATCAAAGGTGCTATTGCGGGAGCAAAACATATTCACACTTTAGCTGAGTCTTACGGAGCTACTGTAATTTTACATACAGACCATTGTGCAAAAAAATTATTGCCTTGGATTGATGGAATTATGGACGCTAACGAAGAACATTTTAATAAATTTGGAAAGACTTTATTTAGTTCTCACATGTTAGATTTATCTGAAGAGCCTTTAGAAGAAAACGTAGAAACGTGCAAAAGATACTTAGAAAGAATGTCTAAAGTTGGAATGACTTTGGAGATGGAATTAGGTATCACAGGTGGTGAAGAAGATGGTGTTGACAATTCTAATGTTGATAATTCATTATTATACACTCAACCAGAAGAAGTTGCTTACGTTTACGAAAACTTAAAATCTATTTCTGATAATTTCTGGATTGCTGCAGCATTTGGTAATGTACACGGTGTTTACAAACCAGGAAATGTTGTCTTGACTCCTAAAATTTTAGATAACTCGCAAAAATACATCAACGAAAAATATGGTGTAGACAACGCTGTTAACTTCGTATTCCACGGAGGTTCTGGTTCTACTTTAGAAGAAATTAGAGAAGCAATTAGCTACGGAGTTATCAAAATGAATATTGATACAGATTTACAATATGCATTTATGGAAGGAATTCGTAAATATTTTGACGAAAATGCAGCTTATTTACAAGGGCAAATTGGAAACCCAGAAGGTCCAGAATCTCCTAACAAAAAATATTATGATCCACGCGTGTGGTTAAGAGCTGGAGAAGTTACTTTCAAAGATAGATTAATCCAAGCTTTCCACGATTTAAATAATGTTAATACTTTAGGATAATCTTTTCACTAAGATTATTCTTACCCAAATAAAAACAGAGAATATGCCTTGGTTTATTAGAAGCAAGAAAAATATTACAACGCCTACAGAGTCTAAAAAAGACGTTAAGAAAGGCTTATGGTATAAAACACCATCAGGAAAAATTATTGAAACTGAAGAACTGAAAGCAAATGCGTATGTAAGTCCAGAGGATGATCATCACGTACAAATTGGTTCTCAAGAATACTTTGATATCTTGTTTGATGATAGTAAATTCACAGAATTAGATACAAAAGTAGAAAGTAAAGACCCATTAAATTGGACAGATACAAAACCTTATAAAGATCGTTTGAAAGAAATTAAAAAGAAAACGGGAATGACAGATTCTATTCGCAATGCGACAGGAAAAATTCATGGACGTGACATTACAATTTCTTGTATGGATTTCAAATTTATTGGAGGTTCTTTAGGATCTGTAATGGGAGAAAAAATTGCTCGTGCAATTGATTATTCTATCAAACACAAAACACCTTACATTATCATTACACAATCTGGTGGTGCGCGTATGATGGAAGCTGCAATTTCGTTGATGCAATTAGCAAAAGTAGAAGCTAAATTAATTCAATTAGCAGACAACAACATTCCTTACATTACAATCTTAACAAATCCATCTTTCGGAGGAATTACAGCATCTTTCGGATCAATTGGTGACATTATTATGGCAGAGCCAGGAGCATTAATTGGATTCGCTGGACCACGTGTTATCAAAGAAACTATTGGTAGAGATTTACCAGAAGGATTCCAAACTTCTGAGTTTTTATTAGAAAAAGGCTTCGTTGATATGATCGTTCACCGTAAAAAGATGAAAGATAAAATAAAAGAAGTAGCTGATATGTTAATGCCTATCAACTAATTAAAATAAGTGCAAATATATTTTTAAAATTTTATTCAAATTTGATTTGGATTATTAGAAATTGATTTTATATATTTGCACTCCAATCGCGAGAATAGCTCAGCTGGTAGAGCGCAACCTTGCCAAGGTTGAGGTCGCGGGTTCGAGCCCCGTTTCCCGCTCTTTGAAATATAAAAATTCATAAAAATCAAATTTTGCCTTGGTGGTGGAATTGGTAGACACGCAGGACTTAAAATCCTGTGTCCATTAGGACGTGCGGGTTCAAGTCCCGCCTGAGGTACTTTTTAATTTGATTTTTACAATTTGCACGCGGGAATAGCTCAATTGGTAGAGCGTCAGCCTTCCAAGCTGAATGTTGCGGGTTCGAGTCCCGTTTCCCGCTCAACTTCTTTCTTAGAAGTGGATGCCTTGGTGGTGGAATTGGTAGACACGCAGGACTTAAAATCCTGTGTCCATTAGGACGTGCGGGTTCAAGTCCCGCCTGAGGTACAATAAAGCTCAAGAATTTATTTTCTTGAGCTTTTTTTATGCTCTAAATAATTATATCTTTATCCTCATAATAAAGTACGTTTTTATCACATGATTCAAAAATCATTTCTAAGAAAGACACTCTTTACTCTTACCTTTTTACCTTTATTTTCGTATAGTCAAGAATCGAAAAGTTCGGATGATTTATTTCAAGAAGCACGTCACAAAGCTTTCGAAGAAAAAGATTATGCAACTGCCAAGAAACTTGCATTACAAGCTTTAGATCAATCTCCGGAATATACAGATATCGCTGTTTTTTTGGGACGAATATATACATGGAATGATGAAACCGAAGAAGCGAGAAAAGTTTTTCAGAATGTTGAAAAAAACATGGATCCTTCTACCGATTTTTATTTAGCTTACACGTCACTTGAATATTGGAATGATAATTATACAGAAGCCGTTTCTATCATTGATCGTGGATTAATTAAATATCCTAAAAATGAAGAATTATTGTTGTTAAAAGCTAAAGTTCTTAATTCAAACAATGCTTATGAAGAAGCTTCGAAAACAATCAAAGAATTATTAGCAATTAACCCTAAAAATACGGAAGCGCGCGAATTAGCAAATCGAATCGAAATAAATAATACTAAAAATGCGATTAGTGTAAATTATAATTACTCACATTTTGACAAGCAATTTGCAGATGATTGGCATCAAGTTTCGGTTAGTTATAAAAGACAAACTTCACTTGGTTCGTTGATTTTTAAAGTAAATTACGCAAACAAATTTAAAGATAACGGAGTTCAATACGAAGTAGAAGCTTATCCAAGACTTTCTAAGACATTTTATATGTATGTTGGCGGTGGATATTCGGATAGTGATGGAATTTTTCCTAAATATCGCACAGGAGCCTCTCTTTACGCTAATTTACCTAAAAGTTTCGAAGCTGAATTAGGTTATCGTCAACTTCATTTTTCGGATGATGTTTGGATGTTCACAGGATCTATCGGTAAATATTATAAAAATTATTGGTTCAATTTACGTGCATTTGTAACGCCAAGCAACAACAATATTTCGCATTCGTATACATTCACAACTCGTTATTATACTGGCGATGCAAACAATTATTTAAGCTTAGCTATTGGTACAGGAATTTCACCAGAAGATTTTAACAACAATCTTTTAGAAGATACAACTTACAAACTGAAGTCCTTCAAAATTGGAGCAGATTATAATTTTTCGATCAATGAATTAAACTTAATTTCAATTGGTGCGAATTATTACAATCAAGAATATCGTCCAAATCAAAAAGGAAATCAATTTGATGTAAGCGTTTCGTACAGCCGAAAATTCTAATTGATATAACGATTAAATATAGAATCAGGAACCATTTTTTGAGTATTTTTCAAAGAATGGTTTTTTGTTTTAAAGCTTTTCAATCGATTTTTCAACTCTGTTTCCATCTTCGAATTTTGTTCAACATCTTCGGTTAAATTCTTTTCAATTCGATATAACTTCCCTCCTGACAAATGATAATTTTGAAAAACATAATCATCTAAAATATTTTTATTCTGCATTAACGGAACGCCTTGTTTTCTGAAATTCGCTTTACCGTTTTCTAAATTCTGTCCCATCCAAGTCACATAATTCGGTAATTTCAGTTTATATGAATCTCTAAAATATGTCACAAAAGTTGGTGCAACATCAAAATGCGTCACAATATTTGACATCTTTTTCGGTGACTTTAACAAAGGAGAATAAACAATAATCGGAACATGAAAACGATCAATCTTTGTTTCCATCGGTACTTCTGGCATTCGATGATCTCCAGTAATCACAAAAATAGTTTGATTAAAATCTGAACGTTTTTGATAAGCTTCGAAAAAGTTTTTTACAGCTTCATCAACACTCAAAAAAGTCACCAATTGTTGTTTATATTTTTTTACTGTCGTCAAAGTTGTCGCATCATAATTTCGAGATTTAATCAACGTTTCAAACTGTTTATTATATTTCTCAACATTGTTTATTAAGAAAGGACTATGCGTCGCTAACGTCATCAAAACATTAAAATATGGTTGATTATTTTCTTTTTGCGTTGCTAAATATTTTTTAAACACTGAATGATCGTCAAATCCCCAAGAAAATCCATTATTCGACGGAATTTTTGCATAATTATTTTCGTAATCATTTTCATCAATAATTGTTTCAACACCCGAATAATTCAAGTATTTTGACATAAAATCGAAATCAACATCGCCACCGTAAAAATACCCCGTTTTATAACCATTACTTTTCAACAAATTATACAAATTGTAATGTTGAGGTAAACTCTTTTGTTCCATAAAACCATTTTCAGCAAATGGCAAAGACCCCGTCAATCCAGGTAAAACTCCATATGTTCTTCCCGTCGTACTTAATCCATTTTCCCAATACAAACTCTTTTTCGAAAGCTTATCAATATATGGTGTAAAAGAACCTAAATATGCACTTTCGTTATTAAAAGCTCGTCCCAAACCTTCAATCACAATAAAAACAACATTCGGTTTTTCTGTTGTTAAATTAAATTGATCCGCGAAGAAATTTTTGTTCTCATCTTGATACAAAAATGGATAATTAATTTTATCAAAATAATGTCGATTATCTTCATTATTTGAACTCGAATTTGAATTTAAAAAATCAATTTCCGAAAGTTTATCTTCTGCATATTGTTCAATCGAGTTTGAGAAAAAATAAGACGATTTACTCAAAATTAGATTAGATGAAAACTCATCATTTTGAGAACTTTTTAAATCCAAATTAATTGGAACAATAATCGATAAAAAACTCAAAATTATTAATGGTAATTGAAGAATTTTTTGGTTAATTTTTAATCTATAACTGTAAATAAATATCGTTGTTAAAATAGCAATTACAGCAATTGATAAAAGGATACTTATTGTATTGACAACACCTGATGCTCCAATAATTAATTTCAATTCTTCGAACGTATAAGAAAACAAATCTGAACCTAATAAATTGAGTGTTGTTTCAAAATATTTAATCAATAAAATATTTGAAATGATTAAAAAAGAATACGCAAAAATGATCCATTTTTTTGCCCAACTTATCGAATAAAATTGCAGTAAAAAATATGCAAAACTTACCACAAAAATACTATCTAAAGCAAAATCGATATTATGTACGAATAAATCAAAAAATAAAGTTTGATTAGAAGTTGTTGTAAGATTTTCTTGATAAAGATAAAATTCAAGAATTGATGACAATCCAAAAATTAAAAAATATATCAGTGAAATAAACGTAGTTTGCTGAACTAAATTAATAAATCCAAGTTTCAGTTTTTGCCAAATAGATAATTCTTTCGCTTGATTTCCTCCAAAACCTTGTCGCGTCATTTCTCCCCACGAATTATTTTTGAGAAAGAAATCCTTCACCCCTTTCACGCCTGCCATCACAACAAACGGATGAAATGTAAACGGCTCTATAAACGCCGTAAAAAATAATTTCGGAATATCCCCTTTTTTGTGATAAACATTGTACGTCATCAAATCAATCAGAATAGCATAAATCGAATATAAAATTCCATAAAGCAATACAAAAGCCATCAAAGGAAAGAAAATATGCCAATTAATAAATCCTAAAAAGAATAAAACTACGAAAATGATCCAACCAATATATTCGATAATCGGTCCTAAAAATTCGAAGAAAAACCAATACGGATAACTCATCATTCCAAGTTTTCCATATTTCGGATTGAAAAATAAAATACGATGCTTCCACAATGTTTCTATCGTTCCACGCATCCAACGATTACGCTGTTTGGTTAAAATTTCTTTATTTTCTGGTACTTCTGTCCAACAAAGCGGATCGGGAATATTTACTACTTTATAGGCCAATTTTTGCTCGTGCATATAACGTCGCATTCGCACAACAAGCTCCATATCTTCACCAACTGTATCGTGATCGTAACCGCCACACTGGAGTACAATTTCACGATCAAAAGCACCAAAAGCACCCGAAATCAGCATCAAACCATTGGCGCGCGACCACGCCATTCTTCCCAAAAGAAATGCACGAATATATTCTAACGCTTGTGCTCTTCCTAAACGAGTTTTAGGCAAATTAACATCGACAATTTTTCCGTCAACAATGGTACAATTATTCGCCAAACGAATTACGCCTCCACATGCAATTACTTTTGCTTTTGCTTCATCCATAAAAGGTTTCGCAAGCTTCAGAATCGCATCTTGTTCTAAAATACAATCGACATCAATACAAACAATATAATCGTTTGTTGCAATATTAATTCCGACATTTAACGCATCCGATTTTCCTCCATTTACTTTGTCAACAATAATTAATTTTTTGAAAACTGGATTGGTACTTTTATAAATTGCATTAATTGGTTTCGTTTCGATGTTTCCTTCAACGAAATAATCAATTTTAATCAAATCATACGCTTCAATTAATCGTTGCAACGAATCATCTTTGGAACCATCATTTACAATAATAATTTCGAGCTGATTGTAATACAACGACAACAACGAACGCACATTCTCCACAATCGTTGCACCTTCGTTATAAGCGGGCGCAATAAGGCTAAAAGTAGGCGCATTTGGCGATGTTGCAATAAGCGAATAATCCGTAAAACTGTTTTTTCGGATATACATTTTTATCGCTCCTTTTGCATAAAAACCTATCCATCCGTAGACTAAAATTAATAGGATTGAATAAAAAAGGAAGCCGTAAATAAAAAAATCGAAAGCCGTTTCTAGCCAATTCATGATTAGTTTTCTTGGATAATTTGATTAATAATTTGTTTTAATTCAGGAGAGTTTGATTGGTGTGCAAGTTTTTGTAAATCGGTTTTTGAACAACAATTATTTAAGGCTTTTACACTTGCTTTTTTGACAGAAAATGAAGGATTTTCCTTTGCTTGAGTTTCTAAGAATGTGTTATTTTCTGGATTTGAGATTTTTTCTAAAGCTTTTAAAATTTGAATTTGAAACTTTTCGTTACACGTTTCATATTGCTCAATCAATAGCTTTGAGGTTGAGTCATCTTCGATTCTGACTAATGTTTTAATCGTTTCTTCCACAACTTTTTCATCAGAATCGTGCAAATTATCTGCAACCAAATCGTGCATTTGCAACAATTGAAACTTGCGAATTAATTTCATTGTTAGAATTTTCACACTTTGATTAGGTGATTTTAACCAATTTGAAATTATCTTATCAACCTCATCAAGATTTGGTAAAATTGTAATTGCATCCAACAATTTCAACTGTTGCCAATCCGTCAATTGCTCTTGTAAATTATCCAAAAAATATAAACCTTCGAAACCAGCAAATTTCGTTAAACCATATTGCGCTTCAGATCGTACTAAATCATTTTTATGTTGTAACATACTTTTGATTTTTGGTAAAGTTTCAACATGATTCATCGTCGTAACTTCTTGTATTGCCTCGGCTATTTCATGATTTTTTTGACTATTTAATTTCTGTAAGGATATTTTTTTTAATTCATAATGGTCAAATAAATTTTGAATACTTTCTTTTGAATTTCCAGAAAAATTTTGTTCCGCTTTTAGTAATTTTTTAATAAAATAATGTTTGAATGAACTTGATTTCAAATAATCATTAAAGTCAGTATTCGAATTGGATTGATCATCCAAAATTGTTTCATAAATTTCTTTATCAATAATCGCATTCCACTTATTTTTCTTTGTAATGATTTTATATTCAATTATACTTGTCAATAACGTATAAATAATTGTCAAAAAAAGTAAAATAAGTAGAATATAAATTCCTACGATTAACTCGGTATAGGTTATAATTTGTAGGATAATCATGCTTTTATTTTAATAATTTCTTCACGCGAACAGACAATTCAATAGGGCTAAATGGTTTCACCATAAAATCATTTGCACCCAAATTAAATGCTTCCACCACTACATCTTCTTGCCCTAAAGAAGACAAAATAATCATTGGTGTTTCGGAATTTTTACTTTTTCTAACAGCACTAATAATCTCCAAACCAGACGCAAAAGGCATCATAATATCTGTAATAATCAAATCAATATCTTCATTCTCAATCTTACTGATTGCTTCTTTTCCATTTCGTGTTAAAACAACTTTGTAACCTTCTTTTTTCAGTTTGTGTTCAATTGTTTTTAAAATCAATTCATCGTCTTCGGCAATTAAAATCTGCATAATATTGGTTTTTAAATATTTTTTAAATAGTTAATAACTAATTCTATTTCGGTTTTTACTTTAATAATCAGCTGGTTTTCTTGTAGGTAATTGATCGAAGTTGATTTTTCTATTTGTTCGGTTAAATCAGCCAAAATTGTAAGTCCTGCAGTTTTTGCTGTTCCTTTTACTTTATGACCTAATTGATTTAATCCTTCTAAATTTTGTTTGTTGAAATAAGTTTCAAATTCTTGTACAGATTTTTCTAACTCATTAATAATTATTTCTATAAACATTTTTCTAAACGATTCGTCGTCTTTCGTATAATTATTTATCATAGAAAGATCAAGGTGATTTCCAAAATCGTTGGTTTCATTCTTTTCTTTTTTAGAAAAATCTAACCATTTTTCTAGGACATCAAAAATATCTTTTTCTCGAATTGGTTTTGCTAAGAAATCATTCAATCCAGCATCAAGACATTTTTCCTTTTCGCCTTTTACATTTCCCGCTGTCACTGCTATAATCGGAGTTTCTTGAAAATTATTTAACAAACGAATAACCCTAGTTGCTTCAATCCCATTCATTTCTGGCATTTGAATATCCATCAAGATTAAATCGATCTTATTTTCTTGACAAATTGATACGGCTTCCGCTCCATTCGCAGCTGTATACAAAATAGAATTTGGTGCAATATTTTTGATAATTTGCTGATTCAGAGCCATATTTACTAAATTATCATCTGCAATTAAAATGTGAAATTGTTTCGAAAAATCTTGCGAAATTTCTTCTTGATTTTCAATTTCTATGGTTTGAATTTCTTTCGAATCAATAATTGTTTTACGCAACGTATCAAACAATTCTTCCGACTTAATTGGTTTCAATAAACGCGAAGTAATTCCTAATTCTTTTGCTTTCTGAATTAGATATTCATCCTCAGAAGAACTATGCAATAACACTAAAGGAGTTTTTGTATCCTTTGTTACGAAATACTCTTTTATTTTCTGAATTGTTTCCAAACCATTCAAAACCGGCATATGATAATCCATCAAAATAACATCGTAAACATCGCCATTCAAAACTTTCTGTAGCGCTTCCATTCCATTATTTGCAATATCAGATGTTATATTTTTGAACTGTAACATATGTTGCAAAATCATTTGATTACTTTGATTATCATCTACAATCAACACATGATTTATTTCTTCCAAATGATCAAATTGTTGCTCAATATTATATTCGTAATCAACTTCTAAATCAAAGAAAAATGTAGAACCTTTATCTATTTCGCTTTGCAATTCTAGATGGCTTCCGAAATAATTTAGCAACTTATTCGAAATTGTTAAACCTAAACCAGTTCCTCCGAAACGTTTACTAACAGTACTATCCTCTTGAGTAAATGCATCAAAAATCTTGACTTGTTTTTCTGGTTTTATACCAATTCCTGTATCACGAACAGAGAATCTCAATTTTGCTTTTTCTCCTTTCACAATTGGTTCAACTTGACTAATTTTTAGTTCTATTTCTCCACTATCCGTAAATTTCACAGCGTTTCCAAGTAGATTAATTAGCACTTGTTTCAATCGAGCTTCATCAATCCAAATAAATTGAGGTAAATTATTATCTATATTCAACAATAATTCTATTTTTTTGTTTTCGGCTTGATAAAGAATCACATTGATTACTTGATTTCCTAACTCGAACAAATTATTTTTTTCTATCGAAACATCCATTCGACCCGATTCAATTTTAGAAAAATCTAAAATATCATTTATTATTGACAACAATGAATTTGCAGAATCATTAATAAAATTCAAATATTGTTTTTGAGTCGGATTAAGTGGCGTTTTCAACAATAAATCAGAGAAACCAATCACACCATTTAAAGGTGTTCGAATCTCGTGACTCATATTTGCTAAAAACTCAGACTTTGCCTTACTAGCGATATCCGCATTCTTTTTGGCTTTTTTAAGTTCTTTATTTTTCTTGACAGATTCTGTTATATTTTGCGAAAACATAATCAGACCACCAATCTGTTTTTTGTTGATATACCACGGATGAATCGCCCACGAATAGTGTTGATCTGTATCATATTTTGGTGTACGATAAATCATATCTTCATTCGAATAATTTTCGCCTTGCAAACAAGCTTCATAAATCGCTTTTCTTTCTGCTGGAACATTGTACATTTCGTAATGAGATTTTCCGATCACATTTTTCTTTTTTATCACAAATTCATCACACCATTGATTACTCAAAGTCAGATAATTCATATCCTTATCAAACATTGCAACAGATGCAGGTACATGATTAATAAATGTTTCGAAAATAGCTTTTTGTCGAGCCAACTCTAACGTATAACGTTTTCTCTCATCAATATCCTGAAAAATTCCAAAAACGCTAACACATTCTCCATTTACAAATTCTGGAATTCCTTTACATCTTACCCAAATTGTTTTTCCTTTTTGGGTAACAATCTGCAACTCCATATCATATCCGATTCCTTTTTCTACCGCATCTTTAAAAGCTTTCTTTATTTTTGGATAACTACTTTTTGCTTCATAAAAATTGAGTGCAGTTTCTACATTTGGTTCATAATCTGGTTCAACTTCATGGATCTTTTTCGTTATATCAGCCCAAATTAATTTTTGCTTAACTAAATCATATTTCCAACCTCCAACATTCGCAACTTCGTACGTATGATCTAGTAACTGACGAACACGATTAAGATCTCTTTCCAACAACGTCCTTTGTGTCATATCCACAGCAGTACTCATTACAACAGGATTTCCTTCGTTATCTTTGTCCAAAATATTACTGTATAACCAATATGTTAGTGAACCATCTTTCTTAATCAAGCTCATCAAACCAGAATCTTGCTTTTTACTCAAAATCGTTTCTATATAGGTTTGATATTCTTTTTGATTAGATTTTGGAATTATTTTTTTCAGATTCAAATCTTTTGCCTCATTTTCTGAATAGCCCATAGATTCTAATCCTTTCTTATTTATCGACAAAATATTTCCATCTAAATCATGAATTGTCATTAAACCAAGCGAAGAATTGAAGAAGTTTCT
This sequence comes from Empedobacter sp. UBA7252, assembly GCF_002472765.1. Classification (NCBI taxonomy): domain Bacteria; kingdom Pseudomonadati; phylum Bacteroidota; class Flavobacteriia; order Flavobacteriales; family Weeksellaceae; genus Empedobacter; species Empedobacter sp. UBA7252. The sequence goes on along the minus strand of NZ_DKSQ01000011.1, from coordinate 93,856 downwards.
AAACTTACGTTCACTGTTTTCTAATTCTACTTTTTTCGAATTTTCAAGCGTAATATCTCGACCAAAGAAGAAGATTTCGTTGTCAATTTTTAAGTTTGATCTTGTATACCATTCCACTAACTTCTCTTCTTGAGATTCGGGAGAATACATCAAACATTTGAAATTGATTGAATCTGTATTATTTTTAAGATTTGATAAATACGTATTAACTTTCTTTTTATCTTTTTCCGAAACAAAATCTAAAAAATTTTCTGTAATAATTGTCTTTTTATCTTTTATTCCTAAAACCTCTTTAAAAGCAGGATTTATAGATTTTAGAACACCATTAATATCGGCAACTCCAATCAGGTTATTCGATATTTTATAGATATTTTGAAAGTAAGAAGCGTCTTTTTTTCGCTTTTTACTAACCAATAATTTGGTAATATTTTTCCCAAGTTGAATCAATAAATTGCGTTGTTTTTCGTCCAACGTTCTTGGATAATGATCGTTTACACATAATGTCCCCAACACATTTCCATTGTCATCAATCAACGGAACACCAGCATAAAACTGAATATTTGCAGCTTTTACTCCAGCAATATTTTTTGCAGGTTCAAATTTCGTCACATCATCAATCACCAAAATTTCTTCTTCCATTAAAGAAAATTGACAAATAGTTTGTTGACGTGGAACAATATCTACCTCGATTCCGCAATTGGCTTTAATCACTTGATAGTTTTCATCAAAAATAGAAACTAACGCAATTGGCGCATTACAAATCAAACTCGCAGCATTTGCAAAAACCTCTAATTCTTCGTCTTTATCATGTTCTTGTAAATTATAATCGTAAACCGCTTGCAATCTTTGCTTTTCGTTCGTTGGGATGGGAAAATTTTTCATTAAAAATTGATCTTATTTAATAGGAAAGTAGAGGTGGTTAAAGATATTACATAAATCCAAATATTCTAAATCAATTATTTCTAAAAATAAAACCAACCTTTTTATTCATAAAATCATCTCTATTATAAATCTAAACTTTAAAAAATATGAAAATCACAATTCCAATTCCTTGCAAAGAGAAATTAACAAACGAAAATTTCTATGCAAAATGTCAACATAAAATCACTGACTTTTCTAATTTGACAAATGACGAAATTTCGAATGAATTTCAGAAAAGCAACGTTCATTGTGGTATTTTTCATCCAAGTCAATTAGGTCAAAATCTTTTTAAGAAAACGATTTCTAATGTCATGATTTTTTCTGCTTTTGGGTTATTAAATTCATGTACAAATGGACAGGATAAACCAAATTGTACAGAACCTTTAGTTGCAAAAAATGATTCGATTCAAAAAGAAAAAATAAAATTCAAAATAAAAGTTAATTTTGGAAATTCTAACTTAGAAATCAAAACATATCGTTTGTTAATTAATGATGAATTAGTAGAAAGTAAATTAAACGTTGGCGAGGAATATACAATACAATTTGAGACTTTAAAAAATACTGAACTTAACCTAAGATTAGCTTCAAATGAAATAAATTCAGAAGTTTATAAATCTTATTCATTTAAAAATTTTCCGAATAAAGTTAATTTAAACACTTCTGATTTTGAAGAGCAAGTCGTTTTGATGGGAGATATAGTGATTGATGAAAATTTTGTCCCAGAAAAATAATTTATTACCTTGCTTGCACAAAAGGGAATCGAGTGCAAATCTCGAGCTGTCGCGCAACTGTAAGTAGAGAAAAACTATAAGCCAGACCACTTTTTAGATGATGCTTTCGCGATTGAAGCTCAATCAAAACTACATATATTTTTATTATTTGTTGAATTGATTGCACTTGATTTCGAAAGCATTTTTTTATTAAAATTTAGTTTAGTATAAAATGCAAAAAGAAGAAATTCAACACATTATTGATCTTAAAACAAAACCGCTTGGAGCTTTAGGTTTATTAGAAAAAATCGCACTTAAAATTGGTTTGGTTCAGCAAAAAAATCATTTAGAATTAATAAAACCTCATCTAATCGTTTTCGCAAGCGATCACGGAATTGCACAATCTGGTGTTAGTGCGTATCCAGCAGAAGTTACGCCTCAAATGGTTTTAAATTTCCTAAATAATGGAGCAGCTATTAATGTTTTTTGTAATCAAAATGAGATTAATTTAACGATTGTTGACGCTGGTGTAAATTATGATTTCGAGGATTATTCGGTTTTGAAAAATTGTAAAGTAGCCAAATCAACCAAAAATTTCTTGCACGAACCTGCAATGACCTTAGATCAATTGGAACAATGTTTTGATTATTCGAAGACAATTGTGAACGAAATCGCTCAAAATGGAACAAATATTATTGGTTTTGGCGAAATGGGAATTGGGAACACTTCTTCTGCATCGATGCTTGTACACTATTTAACCGATTTACCGCTTGAACAATGTGTAGGACGTGGAACAGGTTTGAATGATGAGCAATTACAAAATAAAATCAATATTCTAAATGAAGCGAAGAATACACATGGGAAAATTACTGATCCAAAAGAAATTTTAGCCACTTTTGGAGGTTTTGAAGTTGCTCAAATGACAGCTGCAATGTTATCTGCTTATGAACATAATATGTTGTTGATGATTGATGGATATATTGCTTCGTCTGCGATTTTGGTTGCGTCTAAATTAAATCCAGAAATTTTAAACAATACAATTTTCTGTCATCAAAGTGATGAATCTGGACATCAATATTTATTAAATTATTTCAACGAAGAACCAATTCTGAACATCAATTTGCGAGTTGGTGAAGGAACGGGGTGTGCGTTGGCTTATCCAATTATCAAAAGTGCGGTAAATTTCTACAATGATATGGCGAGTTTCGACTCTGCAGGCGTGAGTAACAAAGAAACTAAAGTGAAATGCTAAAAAAAGAAATCACTTATTTTTTAACCGCATTGATGTTTTTTACGCGAATTCCGATTCCGTTCAAAATTCCATATAGCAACGAAATCATGAATCAATCACAGAAATACTATGCAGCGATTGGTTTATTGGTTGGCGCTTTTAATGCATTGATTTATATGATTTGTCAATTTATTTTACCTATTGATATCGCCATTATTATCACAATGATTACAAGCGTTTTGTTGACTGGAGCCTTTCACGAAGATGGTTTCACCGATGTTTGCGATAGTTTTGGAGGTGGTTATGGCAAAGAAAAAATCTTGACAATTATGAAAGATAGCCGAATTGGAGCTTATGGTGTAATTGGTGTTATCTTATTGTTGTTATTGAAATTCACATCACTTCAACATATTGCAGAAAATAATTTTTGGTTGATAATTTTCAGCTTGATTGCAGCACATTCGGTTAGTCGCTTTTTTTCTGGAATGATGATTTATACACACGAATATGTGACAGATATCGACAAAAGTAAATCAAAACCGATGGCAAATAAAGCACTTCCAATAAAAAATCTTATCATTAGTTTTCTTTTCTGTCTTGTGCCTTTTATTGTTTTTGGCGAATGGAAATTCTTGTTGATATTACCACTTTGTTACATAGGAAAAGTTTATTTGGGCTGGTATTTCAAAAAATATATTGGTGGATATACAGGCGATTGCTTGGGAACTGTGCAACAAGTTACCGAAGTTTTGTTTTATCTTGGCGTTTTAATTCTATGCAAGTTTCTGTAATTCGACATACAAAAGTTAATGTTCCTTCATCGGTTTGTTACGGACAAACTGATGTGGAATTAGCTGATACTTTTCATCAAGAAGTAGTACAAATTCATACTAAGATCGAAAACGACTTTGAGATAATTTTTTCAAGTCCACTGAGTCGCTGTCAACGATTAGCAGAAACTTTCTCGAATGAAATTATTTTTGATGAACGATTAAAAGAATTCAATTTTGGAGATTGGGAAATGAAATCGTGGAACGAAATTCCTTCGGAAGAAATAGAACCTTGGTACGCCGATTTTGTCGAAACTAAAACACCAAACGGCGAATCAATGCAAGATATTTCTACGCGACTTTTTGATTTTATGGACGAGTTACGAAATGCTCAACACGAAAAAGTGCTGATTGTTGCACATGGTGGAATCATCCGTTTGATGTGGTGTTATTTGTTGCAAATACCAATCAAAAATGCATTCAAAATACCTATAAATTATGGTGAAATGTTTCAGTTTAATTTAGGAAAAACAAATGAGGAAGATTTTATTTTGAGCAAAGAATAAACTACAAACATTTTATCTTTTCTAACGACTTCCATTCATGTTCGATATTGGTCATCAGAATTGCGTTATCAAACTGAACAGAACCTTTTAGAAAGATTGTTTCATTTTCAAAAAAACTTGATTTCACATGTAAAACTTCCAAAGGTTCTACTCCCCAATTATAGGTTTCGAGTTTTAGACCTTCAAAATTATTTCCATTTGGAGAATAACCGACAGAACCATTCTCGAAGAATTTTGAAACTTCATTCAACGTTTCGAAAATCGAATTCGAATTAAATTCAACAGATTTTTTTGCATCAATTTCAATTCGTGTATCGTCAGAACTCGTGAAATCTAAATGATAATTATCGTTTTCTTCTATAACATTAAACTTCGCAAAATAATGTTTCCCAGGAAAAACTCGACCACCAACAAGCGTATTCAATTTTAGAGAAGTATCTCTCATCGGGATATATACACCTTCTTTTGTCACACCATTTTCTTCCCATTCAACCGCGATTCGATGCGCTGCATTTTCAGAATTCACTCCTACAAAATCAGGTAAACCTTTTGGTTTTATATCTTTTAATCGAATCAAACAGATTCCAGCAATTGCTTTTCCTTTGTACAATTTTGGACGAAAAGGTTGAGGTAAAATCGTCTCAATATAGTGTGATTCTACACAAAAATTGATTAACATTCTACGTTCTATAATACCATAAATTGTAGGGATTTTCATAATTTATTCTTTGTAAGTTGTTTCTTGTATTTTCCAATAATTCAACGTCAAATTATCACTATATTATAAATAAAGTTTAATTTCTCCATTTTGATCAATTTTACCAATTTTTTCTTGAATTAAATAAACCTCCATTTTATCTAAAATTTCATCAGGCTTACCAATCAATTTATAAACCTCATTTTTTGAAGTTCCATTTGAATTATATGAATCAAATTTTAAAACATTATTAACCAAATCATCCAACATCTTATAACGATAATTTTGTCCGTAAACTCCTTCCTCAAAAGGAATCCATTTATCTGATTCAAACTTTTTCTTAGAATTACAACTCATCACAAGAAGAAAAACACCACAAAAAATAAATAATTTCTCCATAAAATAATTCAATTCCCTAATTTCTCAAAAAAAATCAACAAGTCAAATATTTCAAAATTAATTTATTAGAAAAAAGTTGTAAAATTTATTCGAAAAACACTTGCAAAAGTAATATTAATGACCTTATATTTGCACTCACAACGCGGGAATAGCTCAATTGGTAGAGCGTCAGCCTTCCAAGCTGAATGTTGCGAGTTCGAGTCTCGTTTCCCGCTCTTTGAAATATTAAATTCAAAAATCAAATTTTGCCTTGGTGGTGGAATTGGTAGACACGCAGGACTTAAAATCCTGTGTCCATTAGGACGTGCGGGTTCAAGTCCCGCCTGAGGTACTTTTTAATTTGATTTGAAAATTTACGCGGGAATAGCTCAATTGGTAGAGCGTCAGCCTTCCAAGCTGAATGTTGCGAGTTCGAGTCTCGTTTCCCGCTCTGTAAAAGCCGAAGATTAATCTTCGGCTTTTTTTATTTAGAAAAATTTGATTCCTAAAACATAAAAAAACCTCAAACAATCACGTTTAAGGTTTTACTTTTTTATCTAATCGTTGTCTTATTTCGCTTCTTCAGCCAACATTTGTTTATATTTTTTGCCTTCGATTAATCTTTTTTCTGCCCAAATTGTTCCTCCAGGAATAACTGCTGCGATAAAAAAGATCATAAAAATTTTCCAAGACCAATTGTATTTTTCTTTCAATAAATAAACCAATATAATATAAGCTATAAACAATCCTCCGTGTACGCGTCCTGCGTATGTTACCCATGTCGGATCTTCCCAAATATATTTCATTGGCATTGCGATAAAAAACAAAACTATCGCAGAAATAGCTTCTAAATATCCAGTAATTTTAAATAATTTCAACATTCATCTTAAATTTGAAGTCAAAAATAATTTTTAATTTCCACATGAACACTAATAGATATCAGTAAAACAAATACTTAACATCTATTTTATACGTTATTATAAGCAACAATGCGATTTTTAGGCTACATATTCTTCTTTTTGATCCAAACTATTTTACTTTTTGGACAAGAAAAAACATATCATTTTTTACGATATAATGATGATACAAAATCGTATACAAAAGATTTCGAAAGCAAAAATCTTGATTCATCTTTAGATTCGCTTCAAAAAACAGGTTATTATACTTTGACGATTGATTCGATAAAAAATGAAAAAGTTTATCTAAATAAAGGAAAATTGTACCAAACAATTTGGGTGAAAAACAATGAATTGTTCGAAAATAAAAATAATTATTTCCCAACAAATAATTTAGATTCTATTCTAAATAAAATAGCAACAACCAACACTAATCAAGGTTATCCGTTTGCGCAAATAAAACTTGTTCCAAATGGTTTTGAACAAAATGAACAGAAAATTGAATTGGTTTTAGACAAAGGAAATCTGCGAACAATAGATGGTGTAAAATTGGTTGGTTACGAAAAATTATCCAAAGGTTATTTGCGTCATGGACTCAATATAAAAACTGGCGAAGTATACAATGAACAGAAGTTGGCAACAATTTCGACATTAATGCAACAAACCAATTATATTGCAGAAGCGCAATTACCACAAACTTTATTTAAGCCTGATTCTACGATTTTATATTTGTATCCTCGCAAAGTAAATTCAAATTATTTTGATGGTGTTTTAGGTTTTGGAACAGATGATAACGGCGATTTTAGATTGAACGGAAATGTACAACTTTCGTTGAACAACGTGTTCAATAGTTTGGAAGAAATCAGGTTAAATTGGATTGGAACAGCAAATAAAAATACGTCGTTGAATATTGGTGTTAAAGTACCTTATTTGTTCAAATCTGCGATTGGTTCGGAAACGAATTTCAAGCTTTTCAAACAAGATTCTGTTTTTGTGAATTTAGATTTTTCGGAGCGATTATTTTATCAACTCAACCTCAACTCGAATATTGGTGTAAGCGGAATTATACAATCGTCTAACTTTTTGTTGGAAGATGATTCCTATCTAAAATCGAGCTACGACGATTATTCGAAAATTGGTTTTGGTTTGAGTTATCACTATTTCCTGAAACATCCTTTTCGTTTGATGGAAGGAAAATCTATGTTGAATGTTGTGGTAAATTCGATTCGTAAAAAGGAAAAGAATTTTTCGTGGACAGAAGATTTGGAAAATAAAACCGTCAATCAAATTGAAGTTGGTCTAAAAACATTTCGTTTATTCGAATTGTCCAAAAAACATTTCTTAAAAGCTGGTGCAGAATTTAGAGGTTTGCTCACGAAAGACGATGATTTCTCCGAAAACGAATTGTACAGAATTGGTGGTTTCGGAAGTTTTAGAGGTTTTAACGAAGAAAGTATTACAACAAATATGTACGGATTTTTGAGTGCAGATTATCGTTTTGTTCCAAGCGAAGCATTCTATATTGGACTTTTCGCCGATTATGGTTTTATAGATAACAAACGCGCAAATCTGAATACGTCTTTGTTAAGTTTAGGAACTGGAATTTCTTTTTTAACTAAAATGGGAATTTTCAATTTGAGTTATGCAGTTGGTAAAACAGACGAAACTTCATTCGATTTTAAAGAATCTAAAATCCACTTTGGGATATTAAGCCAGTTTTAAAAAAACATTACAAAGTTTATTTATCTGTAACCTACATTTATTTAAATCATATCTGTTTGTAATGTCCGTAAAGAAACTTTTATCACAAACAAGTCTGTTTTAATTTACCAAACGTACTGTGTGAATGAATACTAAGAATTTTTATTAAAAAAACTTTAAATTTTTATAGGTTTATTGTTAACATTTTCGTGAAATTAGCTACTTATAAAATACTCACACAAAATAAATTTAAAAATGCGTAAAATTTTTTATCCAGTTTTAGCTTCAGCTTTATTTTTAGCTTCAGCTCAATTGGTGTCTGCACAAGACAATTTAGTTAATTCTTTGAACAAAAATGTTAGTGAAAATAGTAAAGAAGCTTTCAAATTTACTGACGTTATCAATTTAGCTAAAACTCCAGTAGAAAACCAAGGTTCATCAGGAACTTGTTGGTCATATTCAGGAAATTCTTTCTTCGAATCAGAAATGTTAAGAATGGGAAAACAACCTATTCAATTGTCTCCAATTTTCAATGCGAGAAATACATATGTTGAGAAAGGAAAACAATATGTTCGCATGCACGGTGCAACAACTTTAGGTGACGGAGGTTCTTTCTATGATGTTTTGAATACAATCAAAAAATACGGAGCTGTTCCAACTGAAACTTACACAGGTTTGAATTACGGAACAAAAACAAATCAATTTGGTGAAATGGCTGCAATTCAAGAAGGAGTTTTGAAAGCGGTTGTTGCAAATCCAAATGGTAAATTAACTCCAAACTGGGAGAAAGCCTATACAGCTGTTTTGGATAGCTATTTAGGAGAATATCCAAAAGAATTCACATACAACGGAAAAAAATACACACCACGTACATTTGCTGATCAAGTGGTAGGAATTAATCCAAACGATTATGTTGCGATTACATCTTTTAAAGATCACGACTATTACAAACCGTTTGTATTAGCGATTCCTGATAACTGGGCGTACGAATCTTTCTACAATGTTCCGATGACAGAGATGACTGATAACATTGATTATGCTTTGAAAAACGGATTTACAGTTGCTTGGGCAACAGACGTTTCTGAAAAAGGATTTAGCTGGAAAAATGGTGTAGCGTATGTACCAGAAGTTGATTTTGCAGATATGAATGCGCAACAAAAAGCAGATATGTTCAAAGGTCCAAAACCAGAAAAAGTAATTACAGAAGATATGCGTCAGGCTGCTTTTGATGATTACCAAACGACTGATGACCACGGAATGCACATTGTTGGTATTGCAAAAGATCAAAACGGAAAAGATTACTACATCGTGAAAAACTCTTGGGGTTTAACTAACGATTACGAAGGATATCTTTATGTAACAAAAGCTTTTGTTCAGTACAAAACAACAAATATTTTAGTTCATAAAAACGGTGTTCAAAAACAAACGTTGAAAAAATTAGGATTATAATCTTAATTTATATAATAATGAAAAGCTGTCTTATGAGACAGCTTTTTTTGTTTAAAAACGAATATTTCAAATGGTTTGATGTACTTTTGCAGTCTAATTTTTAGTCAATAAATATGCCTCAAAATGTAACAATACGCATATCTCCTACAGAAGCTGCAAACGAGAAACTTCTGAAACAACGTTTAGCATCTGCTGTTAAAACAAAACCAGAGAATATCAATGCTTACCAAATTATTCGTCGCTCTTTAGATGCACGAAGCCGAAATATTATTTCCCAATTACAAGTCAATGTTTTTGTAAATGAAGAATTCTCTGATGCTTTCGAGTTTCATCCAAATCTTCAAAATGTAGAAAACAAACACGAAGTTTATATTGCTGGTGCTGGTCCTGCTGGATTATTTGCTGCGTTAGAATTAATAGAACAAGGTCTAAAACCAATTATCATCGAGCGTGGTAAAAATGTTCGTGATCGTCGTCGTGATTTAGCAGCAATGAATAAAGAAGGAAAAGTAAATCCTGAATCAAACTATTGTTATGGCGAAGGTGGCGCTGGAACTTATTCGGACGGAAAATTATATACGCGTTCTACAAAACGTGGAAACATTCTGAAATCATTGCAATGGTTTGTCCATTTCGGTGCAACAGAGCGTATTTTACAAGAAGCGCATCCACATATCGGAACAAATAAGTTACCTGGGATTATCGCCAACATGCGCGAAGCAATTATCGAATGTGGTGGTGAAGTTTGGTTTGATACAAAACTAACGGATATTATCATCGAGAATAATCAAATCAAAGGAATTGAAATTAATCATGATAAAAAAATTAAAACTTCTTCTTTGATCTTAGCAACGGGACATTCGGCTCGTGATATTTTCAGAATGTTAGATGAAAAGAAAGTTTTAATCGAAGCAAAACCTTTTGCATTAGGCGTTCGTGTAGAACATCACCAAAGTTTGATTGATTCTGCTCAATATCATTGTCCAATCGGAACAGAACGCAACGAATTTCTTCCGCCAGCCTCGTATTCATTAGTTTCTCAAGAAGCAGGTCGCGGCGTTTTCTCTTTTTGTATGTGTCCCGGTGGAATTATCGCGCCCGCATCTACAGACGAAGGAGAATTGGTAGTAAATGGTTGGTCACCTTCTAAACGTGACGGATTCTTTGCAAACTCGGGAATGGTTGTAACAGTTGATGAAAAAGATTTTGCTAAATATGGTTTTACTGGACCTTTGGGTGGAATGAAGTTTCAACAAATGGTCGAGCAAAAAGCGTGGCAAGTTGGTGAAGGTAAATTAAAAGCTCCCGCACAACGAATGACTGATTTTGTTTCAGGGAAATTATCCAATTCATTAAATGATTGCTCGTATTTACCAGGTTTAACATCAGGTTTATTGAGCGAAGTTTTACCAAAAGAAGTTCATCAATCTTTGAAATTAGGTTTCCAAACATTTGGTAAAAAAATGAATGGTTACTATACCGAAAATGCAAATATTGTGGCAACAGAATCAAGAACTTCTTCGCCTGTTCGTATTCCGAGAAATGAAGAAACCTTAGAACATACGCAAGTTGCTGGTTTATTTCCTTGCGCTGAAGGAGCTGGTTACGCTGGTGGAATTATTTCTGCCGCAATGGACGGAGCAAAAGTTGCAATTGCTGTGAAGAATTTTATCGGAAAATAGTTTTATATTTAATACTCAAAATAAAATACAGATGTCAAGCTGAACTTGTTTTAGCTTCACATCTTTAGGAATGATGAATTTAGAAAAAGTAAATAATTTCAAATTTTTATTGATTTCAGTAGTACTGATTTTGATAGGTTATTCAATCAACTTAATCGGTTGGAATATTGGAACAATTACAATTGCTTATTTTGGATTAGGTTTATTCTTTTTAGGAATTATTTCATTCATCATTTTACTATTTTTAGCTTTAATTAAAATTGTTAATAGAATTTAATGAATCTCTTAAAATCTATACTATTTGTCGGTTTAGGTGGCGCTTTTGGTAGTGTTGCAAGATTTTTAATTTCGTACGGAATCGGAAAATATTATTCACAACCTTTTCCATTTGCTACGTTTTTGACAAATATTATCGGTTGTTTTTTGATTGGCACTTTATATGGATATTCAATCAAAAATGGTTTAGGAAATACCTATTTCAATTTTTTACTGATAACTGGATTTTGTGGAGGTTTCACGACATTTTCAAGTTTTTCGTATGAAAATTTCAACTTAATTCAACAACAAAATTACATCACACCAATTATTTATATTTTTTTGAGTGTACTCATTGGTTTACTCTTTACAATGATTGGTTTTAGATTAACAAAATAACTCTATATCGAAAATAGTTTTCTCTTATTCGTTTTAATGTATTACTTTTAAGCAACTTAAAAAATTAATACATGAGGAAATCTATTTTGATCTGCGGAATCATTTTTGGTTCTGTATTTACTCACGCACAATTAAAAACAGTGAAAAAAACTGACAATAAAGGATATACCTACGAAATGGTAGAAAATGATCCTTCGAATACAAGAATTTATACGCTAAAAAATGGTTTGAAAATCTATTTGGCTCAAATAAAAGACGAACCAAGAATCCAAACTCATATAGCTGTAAAAACAGGTTCTAACAACGATCCAGAAGACAATACTGGTTTGGCTCACTACTTAGAGCATATGGTTTTTAAAGGAACTTCTAAAATTGGAACACAAAATTGGGCTGTTGAAAAACCTTTGATCCAACAAATTTCAGATTTATACGAACAGCACAAAGCAGAAAAAGATCCTGCAAAAAAAGTAGAAATCTATAAAAAAATTGATCAAGTTTCGCAAGAAGCATCCAAATATGCTGTGGCAAACGAATACGATAAATTAATTTCATCTTTGGGAGCATCAGGAACTAATGCACATACATCTTTAGAAGAAACAATTTATCATAATAATATTCCGAATAATGAATTAGAGAAATGGTTAACAGTAGAATCTGAGCGCTTTAGTGAATTAACTTTACGTCTTTTTCATACTGAATTAGAAGCCGTTTACGAAGAATTTAATCGTTCACAAGACAATGATGGACGTTTAGTTTTTTATAAAATGATGGAAACATTGTTTCCAAAATCGCATTACGGAACACAAACAACTATTGGAACTTCAGAACATTTAAAAAATCCATCAATGGTTGCAATTCATAATTATTTCGATAAATATTATGTAGCGAGCAATATGGCTGTGATGTTGATTGGTGATTTCGATTTTGATACGGCTGTTCCAATGATTGACAAATATTTTGGAAATTATGCTACAAAAGCAGCTCCTGCACAATATGTTGCAAAAGAAGAGCCGATTAAAACAATTGTAACAAGCGAAGTTTTTAGTCCATCTTCGGAACGTGTTCAGTTTGCTTACCGTTTTAACGGAGCAAAAAGTTCTGATGCAAAATATGTAACATTAATTGATTATATTTTAAGTAATTCTACAGCTGGATTAATCGACTTAAATATCAATCAACAGCAAAAAACATTAGGAGCAGGAAGCTCTTCTTCTTTCTTTAGAGATTATGGTATGCATTCTTTTTCTGGATCTCCAAAACAGGGACAAAGTTTAGAAGAAGTACGTGATTTATTAATTGCTCAGATTGAAAAAATCAAAAAAGGGGAATTTGATGATTGGATGATAGAAGCAGTTGTAAATGATTTAAGAAAATCTCGTATGAAAAGCTGGGAAAATACTCGTTCTTTAGCAGCAAGTTTGTACAAATCATATATCAATGATGTTCCTTGGGCAGAAGTTGTCGATCAATACGATGATATGGGTCGTGTAACAAAGCAAGAACTAATGGACTTTGCAAAGAATAATTATACGAATAATTATGTAATTGTTTACAAACGTCAAGGTGAAAACAAGGATTTGGTACGTGTTTCGAATCCTGGAATTACGCCAATTCAATTGAATCGTGATGCTGAATCTACTTGGTACAAAGATTTCATGAAGATTAAATCAAGTGAGATTAAACCAGTTTTTGTTGACTTCAAAAAAGAATTGAACGAAAGTAAAATCAAGAATGCAAAATTCACTTCGATTCAGAACAAGACAAACGATATTAGCTCTGTTTACTATATCGCGGATATGGGATCAGACAATAACAAAAAGCTTGGTTTAGCGATTAATTACTTAAATTATTTAGGAACGTCCAAATATTCGCCAGAAAACTTGAAAAAAGAGTTTTATAAAATTGGTGTTGATTATGGAGTTAATCCTGGTACAGAAAGAACTTCTGTTTATATCACAGGTTTACAAAAGAACTTAACAAGCGGAATCAAATTATTTGAACATCTTTTAAGTGATGCCGTTGCAAATAATGAATCTTACCAAGAATATGTGAAAACAATCTTGAAATCAAGAGAAAATTCAAAAAAGAACAAAAACGTGATTTCTTCTTTGTTGAACACTTATGCGCAATATGGACCAAATAATCGCTCGAGAGATATTATTTCTGAAGCTGATTTGAAAGCTATTGATCCAAAAGAATTAACGCAAATCATCAAAGATTTCTTTAATTACAAGCACCAAATTTTCTATTACGGAAATAATGAAGCGGAAACGAAAAAAGCAATTGAACAAAATCATAATTTCGGGAAAAATTTAGATTATCCTAAGAAAAAAGAATATCCACAACCAGCTACAGATGGCAAAGTATATTTTGCTCCTTACGATATGGTACAAGCGGAAATTAATTTCTTTGCTCGTGATACTAAATATGATCCAACTTTGTTGACATCTACAGGAATTTTCAATGAGTATTTTGGTGGAGGTTTGTCATCTATCGTTTTCCAAGAAATTCGCGAGTCTAAATCATTGGCTTATTCTGCTGGTTCTTATTACATTAATGCAAATAAAAAAGATAATTACAATTATGTAAGAGCTGTAATTGGAACACAAGCAAACAAATTGCCACAAGCTGTTGACGCAATGAAAGAATTAATGAATAATATGCCAAAAGCAGAAAATCAATTCAATAATTCTAAACAAGCAGCACTTAAGCAAATCGCTACAAGTCGTTATACAAAAGCAAATGTGTTCTTTTATTGGTTATCATTACAAGATAAAGGTCTAAATTATGATATCAATAAAGATATTTACGATCAAACATCTAAATTAACATTAGAACAATTGGATCAATTTTTCCAAAAACATATCAAAGGTCAAAACTTCAATGTTGGTTTAATTGGTAAGAAAGAAAACTTAGATTGGCCATCTGTTGAAAAACTTGGACAAGTAAAAGAATTAACGTTAGAAGAGCTGTTTAACTACTAATAATCAGAAATTATAAAAACCAATAAACGCGTTTAGGAAATCCTATAACGCGTTTATTTTTTAAAACTAACCTATGAATGAATAATCACTCAAAAACCAAATAAGGCTCAATTTCCCTAAACTTTTCTTCACTTATCGCATAACATCTTTTCAATGTTTTTGCATCTTTAAAACTCCCACCTAACGAACGTTTAAAATTAAGAATCGTATTTACTTGTTTCTCTGTGAAACCGAGTTTTATCCAATCCTCATGACTCAAATTATTTGGATTAAACTTACCTTTTATTTCTATTTTTTCTGCTACTTTATCTTCACTTTTTGACTGTTCAACTTTTGGCTGCTCAGCTTTATAAATTACATTTTCAGGTAAATCAATATAAGATTCCATTTCTGCATATTTTTCATCCGAAATCATATAACATTTTTTCAATTGTTCTTTCGATTTAAACTGACCTCCCAAAATATTTTTATATTTCATAATTGAAGCAGCTTGTTTAGACGAAAAACCTATTTTTTGCCAATCATTTTCAGAATAACTATTTGGATTAAATTTTACATATTGAATCTTTTTGCCACTTTGTTTTTTCTCATTTTTTTCATCTTCCTTTGATTTTTCTGGTAACAAAATATACGTTTTCATCTCTGCATATTTCGCATCATCAATCACAAAACATTTCCTCAATTGCTCTTTCGAGGTAAACTTTCCTCCAACAATCTGTTTATATTTCATGATTATTTCTGCCTGTTTTGGCGAAAAACCAAGTTTTTCCCAGCCTTGTTGTGGCAAATCATTTGGATTGAAATTTTTGTAAACTATTTTAGTTTTTGGTGATGAATAATCTATAAAACTCGATTTAGATTGTTCTGGTAAAAGAACAAAAGGAGCTAATTCATTATACTTTCCTTCATCGATAACATAACATTTCTTAAGCTGTTCTTTCGATGTAAATTCTCCGCCAACAATTCCTTTATATTTCAAAATGACTTCGGCTTGACGTTCCGAAAACCCTAAATTCATCCAATCTTCTAAAGATAATTCGTTTGGGTTAAAGGGTTTGATTGAATCTTTTACTTGTTTATTTGAAGTAGAATTAAATGTATAATTTTTCGGAGTTTTTTGATAATTTGCTAGCAAAGCTTTATCTGCTTCTGATAATTGATATGTTTCTTTTTCAACTGAAATATGTTGAAAAATCTCAAATAACAAAATCAAAACAAATAATAAATACAAGCCAAATCTTTGCGATTTATTCAGGTAAAAAGTAGATTTTTTTAAATATTTCATCTTGGTTGGAAAAGAAGTGAAAATAATATCCTTATCAAACACTCACGATATCGAAAACGACATAACCATCAAATATTTAACAAATTAAGAAATCTAAAATTAATAAAAGGTTTTAAGTATTTGTAAATATTTTTTACAAATCAAAAACCGATTTTCGTTTGATAACAAAACAATCTTTTACCCAAAAAAAGAATAACATAATAAAATAACCAATAAAGGTTAAACCGAAAGTTGCAAAGGTTAAATAAATGAAAATCAAACGTAATTTTGCAACGCGAATTCCCAATTTGTCTGCAAATCGCGAAATCACATTAAACCATTCTGTTTCAGTAAAATTCCTAATTTGATCTTTCATTTAACGTAAAATTTGTTGTCCGATAGCGCAATTTAAACATTTTTTTTCGGAGCAATATCTTTTTTTAAGTTGAATTAATTGTTGAGAATCTTTTGCGGTTTTATTTTCAAAACCAATTCGTTCAAATTCATCTAAAATCGAGTTATTTTCCGCTTCCATTTCATTTAATAAATCCAAATAAAAATCAATTTCTACCTCATCTTTTTGTCGCTCAAAAGCATAACGAATCGGAATAATAGAATTGATGAGCAAATTATTTATTTTATCTTTTGAAAGATTTTTGAGTTGAAATTTTGATTCGTTCTTAAATGTATAATGCGTTTCCCAAAAAGAATTTAATTCCAAATTTTCGAAGATTTTATAAAATTCTTTCAAATTTTTTGGCTGAATAATTTCAGAAAACAAACTTTGATAATTCACATAAATCGATGCTAATTGCGCCAAACGAATCGTCGGAAAACCAATTGGTCGCATTTTCGAAAATCGGAACAAACTATTTTCAATTGATTCTAATTGATATTTATTTTTCAGGAATTGATATTCGTTTTTTAATTGCTTAGAATAATCATTCTCATAGTTTTCTTCTAAAAAACTGGCTTGTCCAAAAAACAAGGCTTCAACTTTTTGGGCATTAAATTGTATTTTTTGCAAAACTTTGAACGGAAAAGAATTTGCCCAAATCTCAAAAGTTTCTACATTAACTTTTAATCCAAAATTCTTTGCCAAACTTTTGAACAATGTTTCTTCCCAATTGGAATTATTGTGTTCTAAAATTTGTACAATATCGTTTGTTTTTTCTTCGAAACGTTCGATTAAAATTCGTTCAAACCAAAAAGAAAATTGCTTCAAATCAATTGAATCTAAAAATTCTTCACAATAAATTTTATCCAACTTAGAATTAATAATATTTTGATAATTAAAAACAATTTCCGGTTTTACAAAATCTTGTAAAATCAAAGTTTGTACATTACGTTGACGCAAAATATCAACTTCACAATCGTGATTCCATACAACATGCAAAATCACATTTTGATACGATAAATCATTCGAATGTTGATGAAAATTCCAATCCGAAGAATTGACATGCATTTCGACACTTCCAATCCACAATTTATCGCCAATGATGATTTCTGCTTCCAAAAAATCTGGCCCAGCATGATGGTTTAACTTTCCAACTTTCACAATTTCAATGAAATCTCCATGAAAAGTTTGTAAGCTTTGATGTGAAAATTGATTCAATTTCCAAATATGATGTAGAAAAATTTCTTTCATAGACAAAAGTTAATCAATGAATTATAAAAAATCATTAAAATAAATACTTATTTTTTTTAAATTAATTAAACGTTTGTTTAACTTTGCGCGTTCAATTTTTATAAGATGAAATTAAGTGAGAAGCAAATAGAAATTTTGGGCGCGGCTGAACGAGTTTTTGGAAGACGAGGAATTGATGCTGCAAGTGTTCGAGAAATTGCAAAAGAAGCAAACATTAATATTGCGATGATTAGCTATTATTTTGGATCAAAAGATAAATTGGTCGAGAATTTATTTAGTTGGCGTATCACAACTTTCAATGAATCATTGGCCTCAATTTCACAAAATTCTACACTTTCTCCATTTGAAAAGTTACAGTCAATCCTAAAAGCTTATTTGAATAGAATTTTGGATAAACCTGAATTTCATCGAATTATGGCAAGAGAATATTCGAAAAGAGATTCAATTTTAGAAATTGATTGTAAAGTCAATGACTTAAAAACAAAAAATTTAGAATATATCACAAATATTATTAGTGAAGGATATTCTGAAGGCGTTTTTAAAAGAAAAGCTCCTGCCGAAGCTGTTGTAATGGTAGTTATTGGTGGAACATCTTATTTGATTTTGAACGAAAAAACATATATGAAACAATGGGGATTATCTTCTCATGAAGAGTTTACAGAACATATTCACGAAGAATATTACCCTTATTTAATAGATTCTTTAAAAGCAATTTTACTATACGATGAAAAATAAAATTTTCTTACCGATTTGTTTAGTTGTTGCTACTTTCGCTCATGCGCAGGAAACCAACGTTTCTTTGCAGGAAGTTATTCAACAAAGTTTGCAGAACAACAAATCTGTGAAAGTTGCCGAAGCTGCTAAAAATACAAGTGAGTATAAAGTACAAAGCGCGAAAAACAATCGTTTACCAGACATTTCGTTGAGTGGACAATACATGCATTTGTTTACGACAACAAATGTAGACATCAAACTTCCGATGCAATCTTCTGGTGGAGGAATGGGAGTTGAACCGAGCCAATTATTATTAGGACAAGCAAGTGCTTCTGTCCCTGTTTTTGCTGGATTTAAAATTAAAAATGCAATCAAAAGCAGTGAATTGATGGTTGATTTATCAAACTTACAAATCGAAGCAACAAAAGAAAATGTGGTTTGGCAAGCTATTAATTTATATTTTGGATTGTACAAAACGCAACGTTCTATCGATGTTTTGAATGAAAACTTAGTGAGAGCAAATCAACGTGTGAAAGATTTTCAAAACTTTTTGGATAACGGAATCATCGCGAGAAATGATTTGTTGAGAGCAAAATTACAAGCATCGAATGTGCAAGTTGCAATTGATGAAGCCGAAACGCAATACAAAAACATTAATTACCGATTGAATTTATTGACTGGACAAGACGAAAGTAAAATCGTTCATGTTGATAATGTAGAAACCTTGAAAACCATCAATCAAAATTCTCAAGATTACGTCAATCGTACAGATGTTAAATCATATGATGTAAAAAATCAGATTGCTGATAGTCAAATCAAAATTGCGAAAGCAGCTTATTACCCTCAATTAGCGGTTTCAGCTGGATATATTGCGATGGATATTGATAAAGTTGCTTCGGTTACAAATGCAACAAATGTTGGTGTTGGATTGAAATATGATTTATCTTCTTTGTATAAAAATAAAGCAGAAGTTGAAATTGCAAAAGCTCAGAAATTAGAAAATGAGATGCAAAAAGAAACGACAATTGATAAAGCTAAAGTTGAAATGAACGAAGCTTTTCAAAAGTATGATTTAGCAAAAAAGAAAAATAATGTTTACAAAGAAGCTGTAGAACAAGCGAACGAAAACTACAGAATTGTAAAAGATAAAAATGACAACGGATTGGCTGATACAGACGATTTATTAGAAGCAGATGTACAACAATTGCAAGCAAAAATCAATCAAGTTGTCGGAGATGCTGACGAACAATTAGCGATCTACGAATATTACTATACTACAGGAATTTTATTAGAAAACGTACAATAACACCTCTCGATATGGAAGAAAATAATCAAGAAAAGAAAAAAATAAATTCAAAATTTATCATCGTTTTAGGAGCATTAATCATCCTTGGAGGTGGATATGGAGTTTATAAATATTTACACGGACAAGCGCACGAAATTACTGATGATGCACAAATTGAATCAAAAATAACACCTGTTATACCTAAAGTTTCAGGATACATTCAGAAGATTTTAGTAGAAGATAACCAAATGGTTCACAAAGGTGATACATTAGTTGTTTTGGACGGATCTGAATTTGCCTTGAAATTGCAACAATCGCAAGATGCTCTATTACAAGCAGAAGGTCAATTAGGAGTTGCTCACGCAGGTGTTTCTCAAGCTGGTGCAGCAATTGGAGTGACAGAAGCTGGTGCTGTTGCAGCAAATACAACAATCGAAACAGCTCAAGCAAGTGTTAATACAGCTCAAGCAAATGTAGAAGCAGCAAAAGTACAAGTTTGGAGAACGAAAAATGATTTTGATCGTTACAATAAATTATACCAAAATCAATCGATCACAAAACAACAATACGAGCAAGCTTTAGCAGCAAAAGAAACAGCTGAAAAGCAATTGCGAATTGTACAAGAACAATTAGGTGTTTCTCGTGCTCAATTAGCTTCTACAGCAAAACAAGCGCAAGCTACAGCAAAACAAGTGAACACTTCGAAAGCGCAAGCTGATGCTTCAAAAGCACAAATAAAAGTAGCGGAAGCAGCAATAGGTCAAAGCAAAACAAACATCGATAATGCAAAATTATATTTGTCTTATACGTATGTAATTGCAGCTGAAGATGGACAAGTTTCTAAAATTAATTTACAACCAGGACAATTGGTTCAAGCTGGTCAATCTTTGTTTAATATTGTGACTACAAATAATATTTGGGTTGTGGCAAATTACAAAGAAACTCAATTAGAAAAAATTAGAGTTGGACAAGAAGCCATCATCAAAGTAGATGCATATCCAAACCACGAATTCAAAGCGAAAGTAACGTCTTTATCTCCTGCAACTGGTGCTAAATTTGCGTTATTACCTCCAGATAATGCGTCTGGTAACTTCGTAAAAACAGTTCAACGTCTTCCTATTAAAATCGAATTTATCGATCAAAAAGACGAAATGTTGAAAATGATTCGTCCAGGTATGAACGTGGAAGCTGATATTCTTTTAAAATCGAATACTTCTGCAAAGTAATAACACCTATTCAGAAAAATTATGGAAGAAAATAATTTAGTTGAATATGGTGCAAGACGTGTAATCATCACCATTACCGCCATCATGTGTGCATTGTTAGAGATTGTTGACACAACAATTGTTAACGTTGCGATGAATGACATGAAAGGTAGTTTGGGTGTCTCTTTAACTGATATTGCGTGGGTGGTTACCGCTTACGCAATTGCCAATGTAATTGTAGTACCGATGACCAGCTGGTTGTCGCAACAATTTGGACGACGCAATTATTTTGCGGCTTCGATTATCATTTTTACAGTTGCCTCATTTCTTTGTGGAAATGCAACAACGTTGTGGGAAATTATCTTGTTCCGATTTATTCAAGGACTTGGTGGTGGAGCACTGTTGGTAACTTCGCAAACCATCATTACCGAAAGTTATCCACCCGAAAAGCGTGGTTTAGCGCAGGCAATTTATGGAATGGGAGTTATTGTTGGTCCTACGCTTGGTCCGCCTTTAGGAGGTTATATTATTGATAATTGGTCTTGGCCATATATATTTTACATCAATATTCCGATCGGGATTATTGCCGTATTGTTAACGATATCATTTGTTCGTAGCCCAAAATATGCAGAGAAATCAAAACTAAGTCAAGTCGATTTCTTGGGAATTATTTTGTTAGCCATTGCAGTTGGATCGTTACAATATGTATTAGAACACGGACAACAAGACGACTGGTTCTCAGATTCGACAATTGTAACCTTGTGTATCGCAAGTTTCTTCGGATTCATTTTATTTGTTTGGCGAGAATTAGTTTTCAAACATCCAATTGTAAATTTACGTGTACTGAAAGATAGCAACTTAGCAGTTGGTACTATTTTATCCTTCATCTTAGGATTTGGATTATATGGATCGACATTCATTATTCCAATTTATACACAATCAATCTTAGGATGGACTGCAACTGATGCAGGTTTATTATTAATTCCTTCGTCGTTGATGACTGCATTCATGATGCCAATCATCGCAACAATGTTACAAAAAGGTGTACCACCAAAATACATGGTTGCAGGAGGATTCTTTATCTTTTTCTGTTACAGTTTTTGGTCATACAAAATCTTAACACCAGACACAGGTTCCGAGCATTTCTTTTGGCCATTAATTGTTCGTGGAGTTGGATTGGGATTATTATTTGTACCTGTTACCACACTTTCACTTTCAAGTTTGAGAGGGCAACAAATTGGTGAAGGAGCTGCCTTTACAGGAATGATGCGTCAGTTAGGAGGATCTTTTGGTATCGCGATTATTACAACATTTATTTCTCGTTGGACAGTTGGACACCGAACAAATTTAGTTTCGCATCTTGATACATCCGATTTTGATGTACAAAAACATATTCAGAATTTACAAATGAGCTTCATTAGTAAAGGTTTTGCCCCAAATGAAGCATTAAATAAAGCCTATAACCTACTCGATTTACAAGTTACCAAACAAGCAACTGTGTTAACTTATATGGATGTTTTCTTGTATTTGGGTGTAGTTTTCCTAATCTGTATTCCATTTATTCTGTTCTTTATCAAAAAAGGAGCAGGTAAAGTAATCAGTGCAGGACATTAAAAAAGAATAATTATTTTAATTTTCAGTTTTTTATAAATGTAAAATCTATCTCAATTTATTGGGATGGATTTTTTTTATTTGATTGATTCTGTAATTTTCTTTTCATCTAATCCAAAATCTGCTAGAATAAGTTTTCCTTCTGGATTAAAAAGATAAAAAGTTGGTGTACCGATAATCTTGTATTTTGTATAAGTACCTCCTGTTCTACCTTCTTTATCCCAAAGCGAAATCCAATCTTCTGCATGTTTTAAAAGAAAGTTTTTATAACCAATTTCTTCTTTATCTACATAGAAACTTACAATTTCTAACTTATCAAGATTATTAGTCTTTATTTGATCTAAAACAGGAATAGATTCTAAAGAGAATCCACAATAAAAAGTTGTAAAATCTAATAACACATATTTTCCTTTGAAATAATCTGAAAAATTAACTTTTTTATTTGATTGATTATACGCCATAAAATCTATATAACTGTCGCCAATATTTAACTTTTCTGTATTAATATCTGTCATGATAGATTTGTAATAGGCTGATTTTTTATATTTAGATTCTAACTTATTCATCAAATCAATTAAAACTTCTTTTGACAATTCTGTCTTGTATGAATTAACTAATGAAAGTGTATAGTATGAATTTATATTATCTTGATAAAATTGAAGACTATTCTTTGCAAATTCATTATCTAATGCAGTTATTTTACCATAAGGTTCTACTTTACCCCAGTATGCTTTTTGTAAACTATCATTCCATTTATTTTGTTCACGAAGCGACATCATATCAGTTAAAAATTCTCGTCGTTTTATCGTATAATCTTTATCAAACTGAGCATATTTATACCTCATCTCGTCATACTCAGATCCAGAAGTTTTTACATCATAAGGAAAATCTTTTTTTGTGGCATTTAGTGTAATTTTTTCATTACCAATAAAAAGAAGTGCAGAATGATAATCTTTTCCATTTTTGACTGTAATATAAACCGAAGATGGAACCTCTTTTAATTTTCCTTCTAATTTATAACCCCCTTTAACTAATACGACACTATCAATAGGAGCATTATTAATACTTATTTTGACCAATGCATTTTCATCAAATCCATCAAGTTTTCCAGAAATAGTAAATTGTTTTTGAGCAAATAAGTTTGTAAAAACAAATAAGATAATTAGTGTTAATAGTTTAGTCATTATTATGTAGTTAATTATTTATAAATCTAATTAAATATTTCGAAAAATCATCTCAAAAAAACCTCCACCCAAGCAATTTGGGTGGAGGTTTTATTATTCAATAATTAACGTTTAGTATTTTTACAATTTCGGCTCGTTTGTTTACTTGTTCAACTTGCAGGCAACACACTATTTCTTGCTGCTTTCACAATCTCATTCAAATCGTGGTACAAATTAGACCAATCCGGTACATCTTTCATTGCTGTAATTAGATTGAGGTAAGATCGCAGTACTTGTTCCAATTCTTTTCGAGAAGATGACGCACTCGATATTTGACGAAGATCTGCATTAGCCTCTGCTTGTTGCGCAAATAATATCTCAAAATCGGTATGTTTTGTTTTCAAATCATCAAAAGCTGATACAAGCGATAAGTTAATAATACGCAATGTATTATCTGGCTTTTCTAATTCTTCGATAAGCTTCTTCAATTGAGCTGTTTCGGCAGAATAACTCAATCTGTCTAAATCCAGTCCAAACATTTGGAAAACTTTGTACAAAGCTTCCGCATCTTGATAGTTCGCGACAGAAGTCAATTTACGATAACCATTCAAGAAAGCCTTCATGTTACTAAATGCAACATCTCTCTCTTTATCCGCTGTCGCCACCTCTTTTCCTTTTCCGCTATAGGTCAACTTTGTGTATACCGTGTCGTAGTTTTGATAACTCGCAATAAGCGACAGCAACAAAGGGTGGTTCTCTACAATGGTGTAATTTCCGGCTTGAGAAGAGTTGATAGTTCGCTGCGCTAATGTCGCCAGATTTTTTGTCGATAATTTTTGTAAATTAATTTTCATAACAGGTTAATTAAGTGTTTATAATTCATTTATTTTTAATGTTTTATAAATATAGTCAATATATTATTAATCAATATAACCTTACAGATATTACAAACAAACTTGTTTTAGATGAATGTAATCTTACATTTATTACAAACAGACTTGTTTTAGATGAATGTAACCTTACATTTATTACAAACAGACTTGTTTTAGATGAATGTAACCTTACATTTATTATAAACAGACTTGTTTTAGATGAATGTAATCTTACGTTTATTACAAACAGACTTGTTTTAGACGAATGTAATTTTAGAAACAATTATATTTACAAGAAATTAGTTATATACAAGCTTTCCAAACATTACACTGAATGAACTCAACAGAAAATCTATTTTTTGAAATAAAAAGTCAAGGAAATTTTATAAGAATTTCGACAAAAAATCTAATAAACTATAACTCAGAAATTGATTATGATAATAATTGGATTAATTGTTATATTGAGGTTAAAGGAGGAGCATTTCAAGGTAAATATTCAGCTGAAATTCTAACAATAACTTTTGAAGATTTTAAACAAAAGCTCGCAATTTTATATAATAAATTAGATGGAAAAGTAATATTTTCTGATTTAGAAAAATATTGTAAAATTGATATTTCAGGAGATGGTTCTGGTAAATTAAGAGCAAGTATTGAGTGTAATGATAAATCGGGTATATATTCTGCGAATCTAACTTTTGATATTGATTTTGACCAAACTTTTCTTAAAGATATAATTAACCAACTCAATCAAATTACCAAAGCATTTCCAATAATTGGTGATTTTAATATATCTAATAAATACGATGTATTATAATAAAAAATAAGACTAAACAGTATTCTAATATGAAAATATTCAATTTTCTTTTCTTTATTTTAATTATTTTAACTTTAAACTCTTGCTTTTTAGCAATTACAGGAGCTCCACATTCTCACTCATATAAAGAAATTTCTGACAAAAATGATTTAAAATTAAATGTATTTTGTACGTACTTAATCAAACAGATTAAAATAGGAAATGTAAATCCAAATGATTCAATTTATATTCAATCATCGAGCTTAAAAAAATTAAATGAAAGAAAATTATTAAATCATAATGATTTATCCGATTCAATGAGATTTTACAATTTGAGAATTGGAGATATTAAATTCCATAGTAAAAAAAGAAAAGATACTATCAATATTATAAGAATAACTAGTAATGGAGATAAAACGGTTTACAAATTCCTTTTAGACTCAAGCGACAAAGAAAATTAGAAAAAAAATCCTTGTCAAGATTCAAAACTTTGACAAGGATTTTATTTTTCTAACCATTAACCGCTCTAAAAAAAGCGTCTAATTTCTTTTCGTCTAATTTTCCATCAGTTCTTACACCGCTACAAATATCTACGCCAAAAGGCTGAACAACATCAATCGCTTCACGAATATTATCAGGATGAAGACCGCCAGCCAAAAATAGAGGAATGTTAATTTCTTCTCTAATTTTTTTGCTAATCGCCCAATTGTGCGTGCGCCCTGTCCCTCCCAGTTCTTTTACTTGTAAGTTAGGATTTCCGCTATCCAACAAAATAGCGTCTACAAACTGAGATTTCTCTACCGCTTCCGTTACCGAATTTTCATCAATCACATGAATCACTTGTACCAACTTTACCCAAGGTAATTCGTTTCTCAAAATTTGATATTCTTCGTTTTTCAGCTCATCTACTAACTGAATTGTATTTGTATAAACTTTTTTATAATGGTGAATAATTGTTTCTGCTGTTGTTTCACTTGTTAATAAAAACGAAGCTAATGTTGGTGGAATAATTTTAGTAATATCTTTGATTAAATCATCACCAATTACTCCAGGTCCGCTTGGCATATTACCCACCAAACCCAATCCATTTGCTCCATATTTTATTGCTTGTTGTGCTTCTTCTTTGCTACTAATACAACAAATCTTAACTCTTGTTTTCATCATATTATTGATTTTACTTTTAAATATACCTATTATTCATTTTAATTAAAAATTCGTCAATTCGAGTGATTTTTAGAAACAGAGTGAATAAAAATTGTATCGAGAATAGAATTTTATCATTAAAAAACTATTCTCGATACAAAATTCTTACAGAATTCCACTCGAACAGACGTTTTTTTTTGATAAAATTATCAAAATGAACAACGAATTAAATATAAAAAAACACCTCAATTTCTTGAAGTGTTTTGTATGATCTAAGATTTAGAATTGATTTTAGAAATCTTCTTCCGAACCTTTTAATTTTTCTGCATTTTCTGCCATTTTCAATGCATCAATCATTTCTTGAATATCTCCATTCATAAAGTTATCCAAATTATAAATTGATTTGTTGATACGGTGATCTGTTACACGTCCTTGCGGATAGTTGTATGTACGAATTTTAGCAGAACGGTCACCAGTCGAAACTAATGATTTACGTTGAGCAGAACGTTCTGAATGTTTTTTCTCGAACTCGATTTCATACAATTTTGTACGTAATAATTGTAAGGCTTTTTCACGGTTCTTATGTTGAGAACGCGCTTCTTGACAAACAATTACAATTCCAGAAGGTTTGTGCGTTAATTGAACTTTCGTTTCAACTTTATTTACATTTTGTCCTCCCGCACCAGATGAACGAGCTGTTTGATACTCCAAATCTGCTGGATTAATCACTACATCAACCTCCTCTGCTTCTGGTAAAACCGCAACCGTAATCGCCGATGTATGCACACGTCCTTGCGATTCTGTTTCAGGAACACGTTGTACACGGTGAACACCTGATTCGTATTTCATTGTTCCGTACACTGCATTTCCTTCTACTTGCATTACCAACTCTTTGTATCCTTTTCCAGATGCTTCAGAAGTATTTAATACTTCGTGTTTCCATCCTTTTTCTTTGAAATACATCGAATACATACGGTAAATATCTTCTACGAAAATCGCTGCCTCATCTCCTCCTGTTCCAGAACGTAACTCGACAATGATGTTTTTCTCATCTTCTGGATCTTTTGGAATCAACATCATTTTGATTTCTTCCTCTAAAGGTGGAATCGCATTGATTGCTTCGTCTTTTTCTATTTTAGCTAACTCAACCATTTCAGCATCAGAACCATCTTGAATAATTTCGTCTGCTTCCTCAATTACATTGATTAAGTTTTCGTATTGTTTTTGCATTTCAACAAAGTCTTTCAAATCAGAATATTCTTTGTTTAATTTCGCATAACGAGTTTGATCTGTTACGATATCTGGTTGGATGATTAAATCTGCCACCTCATCGAAACGTTGTTTGATTGCTCTTAATTTATCTAATAGACCTAAATCTGCCATATACTTTTATTGGATTGCAAAGATACAATAACTCAAGGGATTCAGAAAATTTGAATAAAAAAAACCGATGATTTCTCATCGGTTTTGTAATTTATTGTTAAAAATATTATCTCGTAAATAATAATTCTCTGTATTTTGTTAAAACCCAGAATTCGTTATCGACCATTAATTCTAACTTATCAGCATGGTAACGAATTTCATCATAATATGGTTTTACTTTGTTACAATAAGCATGTGCTCTTTCTTCTAAAGATTCAACCACATTTGCTTCTTTACGTGCATCCATCATTAAGTGCAATTTTGCGTTTAATTCGTTTACATGCATCGAAATTTTCTTCAAAATAATTAATTGCTCGCCTGCATATTCTTCATAATCATCTCCAAAAATATCTTTGAATCCTTTAATGTTTTTGATCAATATGTTTTGATATTTGAAAGCTGTCGGAATAATATGATTTCTCACAATATCACCTAAAACACGACCTTCAATCTGAATTTTCTTGATGTAATCTTCTAATTCGATTTCGTAACGCGCTTCAACTTCTGTGTTGTTCATTACATTAAGTTCCGAGAATAAATCCAATGATTTTTGAGAAACTTTTGCTTTTAAAGCAGATGGAGTTGTTTTGTGATTTGACAATCCTCTACGAGCCGCTTCTTCTTCCCATTCTTTGCTGTATCCGTCACCTTCGAATAATATATTCTTTGTTTCTTTAATATATTCACGTAAAACATTGAAAATTGCTTCATCTTTTTTCAAACCTGTTTCAATCAACGCATCAACTTCTTTTTTGAAATCGATCAATTGTTTTGCTACAATTGCATTCAACGTTGTCATTGCATTTGCACAGTTTGCAGTCGATCCTACAGCACGGAACTCGAATTTATTTCCTGTAAAAGCAAATGGAGAAGTTCTGTTTCTATCTGTATTGTCTAATAAAACATCTGGAATTTTTCCAACAACGTTTAATTTTAAATCAGTTTTTTCTTCAGGAGATAATTTCCCTGTCGAAACACCTTCTAATTCTTCCAATACTTTTGTCAATTGTTGACCAATAAAGATCGAAATAATTGCTGGTGGCGCTTCATTCGCTCCTAAACGGTGGTCATTAGAAGCAGAAGCGATAGAAGCACGTAACAATTCCTCATAAATTGAAACTGCTTTGATGGTATTAATAAAGAACGTTAAAAACTGTAAATTGCTGTTTGGTGTTTTTCCTGGCGCTAATAAATTAACTCCAGTATCTGTTGCTAACGACCAGTTATTGTGTTTTCCAGATCCGTTAACTCCTTTGAATGGTTTTTCGTGGAATAATACTTTAAAATGATGACGCTCACCAACTTTTTGCATCACATCCATTAACAATGAGTTGTGGTCAACTGCTAAATTCGTTTCCTCGAAAATTGGCGCTAACTCAAATTGATTAGGTGCTACTTCGTTGTGACGAGTTTTTACAGGAATTCCCAACAACATACATTCGTTTTCTAAATCGCGCATATAATTTAAAACACGCGTAGGAATCGAACCAAAATAATGATCTTCTAATTGTTGACCTTTTGCAGAAACATGTCCTAACAACGTTCTACCAGTTTGTAAAATATCTGGACGAGAAGCCGCTAAAGCATCATCAATTAAAAAATATTCTTGTTCCCAACCTAAAGTCGGAGTTACTTTCTTCACATTTTTATCGAAGAACTTCGCTACTTCTGTAGCTGCTTCATCAATTGATAAAAGCGCTCTTAACAAAGGTGTTTTATTATCTAGAGCTTCTCCTGTGTACGAAACAAATACTGTCGGAATGCATAAAGTTGTTCCAAAAATAAATGCTGGTGAGGTTGGATCCCAAGCTGTATATCCACGTGCTTCGAATGTATTACGAATTCCTCCATTTGGAAAAGAAGATGCATCTGGCTCTTGTTGAACTAATAATGATCCACTAAATTTTTCTACAGGATCTGCTCCATCAAATGAAGTTTCGAAAAAAGCATCATGTTTTTCTGCTGTTGTTCCTGTTAATGGCTGAAACCAGTGTGTATAATGTGTTACACCTTTGCTCATCGCCCATTCTTTCATTCCTAAAGCAACAAAATCTGCCATTTTACGGTCGATTTTAGTACCATAATCCATTGCAGAACGAACGGCTTTATAAGCTTCTGAAGTTAAATGTTGACGCATTGCTTTGTCATTGAAAACATTGCTTCCAAAAATTTCTGATTTTTTCCCTAATTCAGGAACAGCTACCGGTTTGCGATTGCTTGCGGCTTTTAGTGCTTCAAAACGAAATGATGTCATAAGAAAATTACTTTGTGTTGTTTTATGATGCAAAAATAAATAAAAATTAAACATAAAATAAAAACACCCCTATTTTTTTAGGGGTTAAATTATAATTTCATTACAAATAAATTCAATACCCCTTTATTTTAGTTTAGATTTTCAAAACATCAGTGTAAAATTAATTTTTATTTAACATTCGAATAAACTTATTTAAACGAAAAAAGCAGTTTCAATTGCTTGAAACTGCTTTTAGACACTCATAATATAAAAAGTTTTTGGTCTATCTGAAACGGTCTACTGATTTTACAAGATCATCATCCTTCTTAATCAAACGATTGGCAATTGACAGAAGCACAATCGAAGCTAAAGGAACTAATGCCCAAATACCTTTCTCAGAATTTCCTTCTCCAGGTAATGTTAATAGACAATATACAAAAGAACCAATTAATAAAACATTCAAAATAATGTTTAACCATCCTAAGCTAATCTGTAACTTACGTTTTTTGAAAAACATAATGGTTAAAAATGAAATTAAAGCTGATGAGAAAAAGGCTAACGAAAAAATGTAATCTCCTTTCTCCGGATTTTGTAACCAATTTAATGGAATATCAAACAGCTTATCAAAATTCATGGCGAATATACTCGAAATTATTCCACTTAAGAATAAATATATACTTTGCTTTCTTTGAATCATTTCTTAAATTTCGAATACAAATGTAAAAAAACTTTTTGAGTTTTTATAATTATTCGTACTATTGCATTAATAAATCTCAAATTTATACGCTTTATAACAATTCTATTGTTATGATTCCCAATTACTTTATTGAATAAAAAAAATATAAACACATTAATACCTTCATTATAGGATTATGTTTGATATCGAAGAATTAAAATCATTCAAATTACCAGATTTACAACAAGTTGCAGAGCAACTGAAAATCGATGGGTATAAGAAATTAAAAAAAGGCGAATTGTTAGACGCAGTTTTAGGTTTTATCAACAGCCAACCAAAGGTTGAAGAAAAAGCTGAAACAAAACCTGCTAAAAAAGATAAAGCTGAAAATCTACCTACAGAAGATAAGAAACCGAAACGCAAACGAGTTCAAAATTCGGAAGGAGAAGTTCAACAAAAAGAGGCTGTTGCAGAAGAAGTAAAAACTGAAAAAGTTGAAAATACTTCTACCGAAACAGAAAAAAAGGAAGAAAATAATCCTCGCGTTAATAAATTTCAGGAACGAGCGAACAAAAGCCAAGATCTGAAAAAGAATAATCAAAATAATCAGAAGAAAAATAATCAATCTGATAATCGTAATCAAAACGATCAATCTCAACAAAATAATCACCACAATAATCAAAATCAAAAAAATAAATATCGCGCTGCGAATTATGAATTTGACGGAATTATTGAAACTGAAGGTGTTTTAGAGATTTTACCAGATAATAATTATGGTTTTTTACGTTCTTCTGATTTTAATTATTTGTCTTCGCCTGATGATGTGTATGTTTCTCAATCTCAAATTAGATTATTTGGATTAAAAACGGGAGATACAATTACAGGAGAGGTTCGTCCTCCAAAAGAAGGTGAAAAATATTTTCCTTTAATCAAAATTAAAGAAATCAACGGTCGTACGCCAGATTATGTACGTGATCGTATCGCTTTTGAGCATTTAACTCCACTTTTCCCTAACGAGAAATTCAATTTAAGTAATTCTAAATCTTTATCAAATCGCGTAATTGACTTATTTACACCAATAGGTAAAGGTCAACGTGGGATGATTGTGGCGCCACCAAAAACGGGTAAAACAACGTTATTGAAAGATATTGCGAATGGAATTGCGCAAAATCATCCAGAAGTTTATTTGATTGTTTTATTAATCGATGAGCGTCCGGAAGAGGTAACAGATATGAAACGTTCGGTAAACGGAGAGGTTATTGCATCTACGTTTGATGAGGAAGCAAATCGCCATGTAAAAGTTGCAAATATCGTTTTAGAGAAGGCAAAACGTATGGTAGAATGTGGACACGATGTTGTGATTCTTTTAGATTCTATTACGCGTTTGGCTCGTGCTTACAATACAGTTTCGCCAGCTTCTGGTAAAGTGTTATCGGGTGGTGTTGATGCAAATGCATTACACAAACCAAAACGTTTCTTTGGAGCTGCTCGTAACATCGAAAATGGAGGTTCTTTAACAATTATTGCAACTGCATTGATTGATACAGGTTCTAAAATGGATGAAGTTATTTTCGAAGAATTTAAAGGAACAGGTAATATGGAGTTACAATTGGATCGTAAGATTTCGAACAAACGTATTTTCCCTGCAATTGACTTAGTAAGTTCTTCTACGCGTAAAGACGATTTGTTATTAGACGACAAAACACAACAATTAATGTGGGTTCTTCGCAACCATTTATCGGATATGAATCCTGTAGAAGCGATGGAATTCTTACACGATCGTATCAAACATACACGCTCTAACGAAGAGTTTTTAATCTCAATGAATAAGTAATTTATTACAACTTATAATTTTAAAAACCATCTAAAGTTGTTTAGGTGGTTTTTTTTAAATCTATTTTATGAAAAAAATATATAACAAAAAAAGCTCAAGAAAATAAATTCTTGAGCTTTGTTGTACCTCAGGCGGGACTTGAACCCGCACGTCCTAATGGACACAGGATTTTAAGTCCTGCGTGTCTACCAATTCCACCACCAAGGCATCCACTTCTAAGAAAGAAGTTAGAGCGGGAAACGGGACTCGAACCCGCAACATTCAGCTTGGAAGGCTGACGCTCTACCAATTGAGCTATTCCCGCGATTGTGAGTGCAAATATAGAACAGCTTTTTTAATTACAAAACTTTTAGGAAACATTTTTTTCATAATTATTTTACATTAAAAGCTAAGTTTCTCATCATAATATTTTTAAGTACTAAAATAATTTTACTTTTTTTTGATTAAATTATTTTGAACATTAAAAATTCATCTTAAATAATTGCATTTTTCCAGATTTTAAGCAATCGTTCGTAAGAAAATTGAGCATTAGCTGGACTTGTACTTGGCAAAGAAATATACTCAATAGATGTTTTTTCATCAAAATATTTCCAAAATAATTGTTCTGATTTCTTTCCATTGAAAATTATTTTATCAATTGTAGGATATTCATTCAACAATTCATCAATCTGATTTGGCAAAACATTTTTCATATCCACATCCATGCTTCCCTTTCTGTCAGCAGAATGTGCAACATCCCAAAGCGCAAACTTATTCTGTAAAATAAGTTGTTTTCTTATTTCATAATCTTCTGAAAATTCTGTCTCAAAAATCTCAAACATCATTTTCCAAAATCGATTACGCGGATGTCCATAATATTGATTGACTTCTAACGATAAATCACCAGGTAAAGAGCCAAGAATTAATGTTTTTGGTAGTTCTGATATAATTGCAGCAAATGATTGTTTATGCATTTTGTTTTATTCTAAAAATATAATGTACAAAAAAAGTGCTACAGTTTGTAGCACTTTTTTTTCTATTTCTATCATTAGATAATTTGTTCAGAAACCTCCTCCCACTCTAACATTTTTTTGTCTAAATCATTTTTCAGATTCGAGTATTTATCTAATTCTTGTTGCGTTTGCGAACCTGCATGCAACTTATTTTCTAAATCGGCAATCTTCGTCTCTAAATCAGAAATCTCCGTTTCTATTCTTGACAATCTATTTTTAAGACGTTTTTGCTCTTTCTCTTCCTCAAAAGATAAAACTCTTTTCGCTTGTTCTATTTTAACCTCAATCGGTTTCTCTTCTTTTCGTGCAGCCAAACTATTTCCTTTCTCCACTTCACGGAAACTTCCCGCTTTTATTTGCGCCAAATAATCATCAATTCCAGAAAGATATTCTTTCACTTGACCATTACGGAAATCGAACACTTTATCTACTAAACCTTCTAAAAATTCACGGTCATGAGATACTAAAATCAAAGTTCCAGAATATTTTTGTAAAGCTTTTTTCAACAATTCTTTTGATACAATATCCAAGTGGTTCGTTGGCTCATCCATGATTAATACATTGAATGGACGTAACAATAATTTACACAACGCCAAACGATTTCGCTCACCTCCCGAAAGAACCGAAACTTTTTTCTCAACAGCATCACCACCAAACATAAATGCACCTAAATAATCGCGAACATGTTTACGTGTTTCTTCTGTTGCAGAATTTTCTGCTTCTTCTAAAACCGTTAATTTATCATTCAAAACATGTGCTTGATTTTGGGCAAAATATCCGATTTCTACATTATGTCCATGTTTTATTTTGCCTGAATGCTCTTGTTCGTTGATAATCGCACGCGATAAAGTCGTTTTTCCTTGACCATTTTGACCAACAAAAGCTACTTTTTCTCCTCGATTAACATAAAAAGAAACATGATCAAAAACTTGATGATCACCAAAAGCAACACCTACATCATCTAACTCGAAAATAATTTTACCTGGCTGAACAGCATCCACAAAACGGATATTCATTTTCGTTACATCATCATTTTCAATTTCGATGCGTTCTATTTTATCTAATTTTTTGATTAATGATTGCGCCATCGAAGCTTTATTAGCTTTTGCACGGAATTTTGAAATTAAATCTTCCGTGTGCTTAATCATTTGCTCTTGATTCTTCTGTGCTTGCTCTAATTTTTCGCGACGATCTTCACGCAATTCTAAATAACGCGTATAATTCGCTTTAAAATCAGAAATGTGGCGATTTGCAATTTCGATTGTACGATTAGTTACGTTATCCAAAAATTGACGGTCGTGCGAAACCAACACAACAGCTCCAGGATAATCTTTCAAGAAATCTTCTAACCAAACAATCGAATCGATATCCAAATGGTTGGTAGGCTCATCTAAAAGCATTACATCATGTTTTTGCAACAATAGTTTTGCCAATTCAATTCGCATTCTCCAACCTCCAGAAAATTCTTCTGTTGGGCGATGAAAATCTGAATTTTTGAATCCTAAACCAATTAAAATTTGTTCGATTTCAGCATCTTTTGTGTAACCACCTAAAAGTCCGAAACGTTCTGTTAAATGAGAAATATCTTCAATTAATTTTCCATATTCGTCCGATTCGTAATCTGTTCTTTCAGCTAATTCTTTGTTTACAAAATCAATACGTTCTTGAATTTCAACCAATTGCTCAAAAGCAGAATCCGCTTCTTGCCAAACCGTTCTTCCTTGTACAAAATCAATATCTTGCGATAAATATCCGATTGTAACGTCGCCTTCGTAAACAACTTCACCTTCTGAAGATTGCTGACTTTTGGCTAAAATTTTAAGCAAAGTAGATTTTCCTGCTCCATTTTTCCCTACCAAACCAACACGGTTTCCTTTGTTGATGCGGAACGAAACGTTTTCGAATAAATATCTACCCGCAAAATAAACTCCTAAATTTTGTACTAATAACATTTTGCAAAAATACAATGTTTTTTGTTAGATGAAAACTTATCTCAAAACTATAAGTAGTATATTGTGAAAGTGTTTTAAAAATAACAATCACCTTTCAATTAATGATTATGAGTAAAATTATTATTGTTCCTATTAATAAAGAAGCTGAATTAAAATTAGATTATGATACAGCTTCTCCAAACGAATTAATCGAAATTAGGTTAAATGAATCAGAATTTAATATTTTATGGAAGAAAGGTGTTTTTGATTTAATTAATCAAACTTGTAATTCAATAATTGACGATTATGAAGACGAAAAAATTAATAATTTAGTTTTAATTGAAAACACTTATAATCAATTGAAGAAAACATATCCTGAATGTGAAAATATTATTAATATATTTCATAAAGCATTAGAACTTAAAACAAGTATTCATTTCTATTTTTAACAATATTTAAAATCACTTATGAAGATAATATTTGATGGCTGGAATGAAGGATTTCAAAAAGTCACTTTAACACATCTACAAATTGACTTACTAAAAATATCATTAAAAGTTGCTAAAAGTAATGTTGACAAATTATTAGATGGACATTCAATAACAATTGATGTTAACGATGAACAATTAGCTTTAACTTTTATAAAAGAAGCTAAAAATATTAATGCTAATTGTAGAATTTTGCATTGATTTTTTTTAAGGTTTTAAACGATAACTCAAAAAATACAATACAAAACTGATTAAAATCGAAAAAGTTGCTGGCACAAAATAAGCCAATGCGAGATTTTTGGTTGCAATAAAATTAATTGGAAGGTTCATTAATCTGAATTGAAAAACTAAAAAACACAATACTACTATAATTACAGACATTTTCCAATCGTAATTGCGTTTATGATTAATTACTGAACATAAAATATACGCCAAAACAATACCTACAAAACTCAAAATTGTTTTCATTGTAGCTAAATGTTTCAGTTTTTCGCTGATTCCGAATTCGTCACTTTTTCTAACCAAAAAGGCAAAATTATCTTTTCCCATTGAATGAATTAATTCAATCAAATCTAATTCAGCCAAGACGTAAAATTGTTGAATTCCTAAAAATAACAAAACGCTTGCTACAAGTTGAATTGCAAATATTTTTATGTCAAATTTTTTCATTCAAAATAGGTTTAAAATCGATCATAGAAACGTGCAATGTTCGCTTCTTTGTCAATTAGTTGATTATTTTCTAAAAAATCGTACAAATCATCCACCATCACAGGCGCTAACATTGTCCCACGCGTTCCCATTCCATTTAGACAAATCAATTGTTGATGCGTTGGATGCGCTCCTATAATTGGACGACGATCCACAACCGTTGGACGAATTGACGCATGTTGTTCCACAACTTCAAAATCATCTTTAAAAAAATTCTGAACACCTTCAACCAAATATTGTTTTGCATCCTCAGTATTTTCATAATTCACATGATCACGATCGTAAGTTGCGCCTACAAAATATTGATTATTTTCTAAAGGCATCAAAAATTCTTTTCCTTTCACAACTGCTTCAGGTAAATTAGCTTCTGTTTTAATTCTCAACACTTCGCCTTTTACACCAATTATAGGTAAATTTTTGAAATAAGGATTGTTCAAAATATTATAACCTTCGGCAAAAATTATTTTAGTTGCTTCGATTTTTTTATAGCTCGTTTGATTATCCTCTAATTTTAATTCATTAAAATCAAAAGTTTCATCAAGAAACAAATCATTTTTGACTAAATAATTTTTAAAATCAGCCAAAAGATTTGTCAAATCAACACGGCCTGTATGCAAAACTTCGCCAGAACCTATCGGAGAATTTATTGAAGAAAAATCATTCAATTGTTCTGTATCAGTTGCTAAATAATCAATCAAATCTGGATGAGTTGTCGCTTTTTTCAACCACGTTTTTTTCTCTTGTTCGTCATTAAAAATTCTATAAACTGGAAAATTGTAGATATATTTTTTGTTTAATAATTGTTCGAAATCACCAAAAACTTCGCGCAATCTTTCAATTTGTTTTGTCGCATTCCAAACAATTGAAAAACGTTTTAGCACAACAGGATTAAAAATTCCAGCAGCAATCGCCGATGCTTTATGAAAATGATTATCAATTATCACAAAAGATTTTTTTTCTTTCAACAATTTCATCGCCATACAACTCCCTGCAACACCTTGACCAACGATGATATATTCTACTTTTTTCAATTTCTAAAATTTGATTACAAAGGTAAATAATGTTTCGGTTTTACTTATCTTTATTCTTAAAATCAACCATTTTATGCAAATATTCTATACCATAATTTCTTGCCTCATTATCCTTTCAGTCATTATTCCTTTCATCAAACATACACATTGGACGGTTAGAGTTTTTGATTATCCACGATTTCAGAAATTTGTTTTGGTAATTGCTACTTGTATTTTATTCATTGTTGTGCCTAAAACTTCAATTACAATAAGTTTATTTATTTGTTTAATTTTTACTGCGATTTATTTGCTTTGGGTCATTATTCCTTATTCTCCATTTGGTAAAAAAATGATTGAACAAGTATCCTTAAAACCAAATGAAAAACCGCTTGATTTACTTGTTTATAATGTTTTGCAAGACAATACGAAATATCAAAATTTGGTTGAATTAATTAAGAAAAGAAATCCTGATATCGTTTTTTTATTAGAAACGAACAACGAATGGATGGAACAAATAAAAGAAGCTACAAACGATTTTGAGTACAAAATAGAAGTTCCGTTAGAAAATACTTATGGATTATTGTTTTACTCTAAATTACCTATAAAATACCAAAAAATTAATTATTTAATCAGCACAGAAATCCCTTCAATTATTGCTGATATCGAATATAATAATCAAATTGTGCGTTTGTATGGTTTACATCCAACTCCGCCAGTTCCGCAAGAAAATGAAGAAAGTGCTGAACGCGATGCTGAGATTTTGATTATAGGAAAACAAGCGAAAGAATATAGAAAAGCGTGCATTGTTTTTGGAGATTTGAATGATGTTGCGTGGAGCAGAACAACACGTTTATTTTTGAAAACTTCGCAACTTTTAGATCCTCGTCGTGGTCGTGGAATGTTCAATACTTTTCATGCGCATCATTGGTTCTTACGTTGGCCTTTGGATCATTATTTTTTGAGTTCTCAATTTCGATTAATTGATATGATACGAGAACCAAATATTGGCTCAGATCATTTTCCTATCAGTATTCAAGTTGTTTTACGTAGTGATGATGATTCGGGAGAAATGAAATTGGACCATGAAGAAAAGGCAGAAGTTGAAGAAAAAATAGAGGAAGGAATTGAAAAAGGAGATGCGAATTAGATTTTAGATTTTAGATTTTAGATTTTAGATTTTAGATTTTAGATTTTAGATTTTAGAAAGTTAAATTCTTATAAATACATAAACAATAAAATCCAGTCGATGACTGGATTTTTTCTATTTTAATTCTATCATAACCATTCCAAATAATTCGCCTCTTCTTCCGTAAAGAGCTTCGATTGTTTTATCTTTTTTATACTCAAAAGATTTTAATTGACCTACAGAAATATCATTCAAATCTTTCAATTTCATCGATTCAAATTTACCTGAGTTTCTTTTTACTTGTACACTAAGCTCATCAGTGTTTATCAATAGTTTCTCTCCTTCAAAAGTATTTAATGAATTAATGTAAATACTCTCTACAAACTCTTTTAAAGTTTTTCTATCTGAGCTTTTGTCTAATTTTGTTGTTGTTTTTTTAATAGAGTTCGTTAAAACTTCTTGTTGTCCAAAACTATTAATTGATATTATTAGTAATGATAATAATAAAATATTTTTCATGGCTTTTATTTAATTTGAACTAAAGTTATAACAAAAAATCTAGTCAAATGACTGGATTTTTTGTTTTGTATTCTGATTAGTAATTCCACATATCAGCTTCTGACTGAATGATAGAATTTCTAATTTTGTGATGTTCTTCTAATTGACCTTTCGCATCATTTGGAATGTAATCATCAATCATTTTCGTTCCATACATTGTTTGAGCTTTGTAAATAATAGAACTAAATCTACGTGCATTTAACATCTCATCATATGTAATTGCCGAATTTGAATTACTTGGATTGAATACCGTTGCATTCACCAAAACATTACGAGCATCTGGATACCAAATCCAGAATAAATCTACGAAAGCTCCGTCAGCAAACTCAGTTCCTAACGATTGCGCATCAGGTCCCATAATTGCTAAACCTAACAAACGATATTTTAATTCTCCTAAACGACGGTCGATGTACCATAGACCTTTCGTTTTTACCATTTTGATATCGTCAGATTTAATTTTATAATTAAAAATAGCAGCTTCGTCAGGAGTTTCTCCAGCAGCTTTCATATCGTAGTAATACTGTTGTGTATCTTTCTTCTCATTACGAGCCATAATTTGCTCATAACTCATTTTAGTTTGAAAGTACTCATCGTCGTAAACTTCTCTAATCTTTTTGCTACGAACTCCGTCAACCAATACATCATATAATGATTTTGAATTTTGCACTAACTCATCACCAGATCTATAATAAGGTTGATTTAGACGCTCATTCAAATCAATTACTTCCCATACAACTTTCGACCATAAAACATCTTTATCTTCGATAAAGCCATATTTCAAAGGATCTTGAGCCGTACTTACTGTATCTCCAGCTTCATCAACTCTTGTTTTATTTTCGCGGTCTTTTCTTAACTGTTCTGGCGAAACAGCGTTAAGAACATTTTGCGCCATTGTAAGAGTTGAGAAAAAACTCATTAAACCAAACAAAAGATACTTCATATTTTAAATTTTTACTTTTTAAATTATTGTACTTGAATTGCGATAGATGATGCTTCTCCAGTTGCTCCTGAATTTGTACGATATTTAATATCGAAAACACCAATTACATCACCTTTTTTCGCTTTAGAAATTGCTCCAGCTGCTCCTGACATTTTATTTCCAGAAACACGTACTGTTGCTTGACCTGGTACTCTTACATTGAAAGATGTTACTTCACCCGAAATTGGGAATAAGAAATCTGGCCAATCTACACGAATTGTTTGTGCTGCGATTCCATTATCTGGAATAGCTGGACTTGTATTTCCTAAAATAACACCACGTGCCGGTGGAACTGGTTTGATACGGAATGTTTCGCGAACCGATAATGTTTTACCAGAACTTGCTCTTGCAGATGCCGTAAACACCACTTCGTTTCCTCCTCCAGGCGTATAATTCCATTTGTTAGCTCCCGCTCCAGAAGGACTTCCAGAAGAAGCACTTAAACTAACAGGTCCGTTTGCACCGTTAATTGTTGCTGAAATTGGATTAGATACTCCACGATAAACTACACGTAAATTATCTGCAACAATAGACCCTCCTGTTGGGTCTTTTTGAATAACCTCTTTAAATTTAACATCTGATGTTTGGGCTACAACTTGATAAGTTGAAGGTGCTATGGCTACCGTTTTCGTTTTTCCATTCGATACGTATGTAATGTTACCTGTTAATTGATGCATACCAACTGCAGATGTATTCAACTTAATAGATGCTTTACCATCAACAACAGTAGCAGAACCAACACTTGTAGAAACAGAACCTTTGATTGAATTATCGTAAGCTCCTAAAACTACATTAAGAACAGCTTCATCTCCGACTTTCACAACACCTGGCGATAAGAATAAACCTTGGAATGCATCCAACTCAATTTTTTCTTCTAATTTACCAGATAATAATGCTCTTACTAAGTTACCTTCTTCTGTACGTGCATCCATTTGCATTTTAGATAAATTCGTTAATGACGCAACCATTGGTTGGTCATAGAATTTCTCTTGCATCCAGCTTTGATTTTTCGTTTTTGGAGTTGTTCCAAAAAATTCATTGATACGCGCTTCAGCATTTTTAGCATCTGGACTTTGTTTAGCAAAAGTCATTAAGAAATTTCTGAACCCATCAATTTTATTTGTAAACTCTTGTGCTTTCTCATTTCCTTTGTCTCCTCCTTTTCCTTTAAAGAATAAAGAAACTACAGGCTCTGTATTAGACAATGCATTGTAATCTGTATCTTCTGATCCTGAAACAAAATCAGCACCAGCTAATTCTTTTTTCAATCCATCGATATAAGCAACAAAATCATTTGTTTGTTTTTTAACTTCTGCAGCATCTGCTTGAGTTTTTGCATAAGTTGGATCATCCTTCGCTTTTAGATCAATTTGACCATAGAAGGTATCGTTATTTGTTTTCGTTAAAGTCGTTGTTGACTCTAAAGATGTATTTATCGTTTCGAAAGATCTCAACACCTCACGATCCACGTTCAAAGCCATCATTGCAATGAACACGAGATACATCAGGTTGATCATCTTCTGACGTCCGGTTAGTCTACCACCTCCTGCCATAATAATTTATAGAATTAATGAATAATTAGTTTAATTTATCGTACAACGATTAGTTATTTTTCATTGCAGAAAGCATACCTCCGTATACTTTGTTTAATGCATTAATGTTTGCAGAAAGCTCTTGCATTTCTTTCAAGAATTGCTCTGAACTACCTGAAGATTTTTGCATTTCTTCGATAAATTGTTTATTTAATTCTACTTGTTTTTGGCTATTAACAATTTGCTCAGCATAAACAGCGTTTAATTGGCTGATGTTAGTTGATGCTTTTGCAATTTCGTTGCTATATTGTTCTGTTGAAGCGACAGCAGATGTTGTTGTGTTTAATTCGTTAACAGCTGAACCAAATTTATCTAAAGAACCACGTAATCTTTCGAAAACTTCTTTATCTAATTTAGCATCTGCTAATACTTTGTCTAATTCTGCAGTTAAATTATTTCCTGCAGTTGCAACAGCAGCAGTTTTTCTTTGTACTGGCTCTCCAGTTAATAATTCTGGATAAGCTTTTTCCCATTCGTAGCTTCCTTCTGGTTTATCGAAGAATGCTGAATATAAGAAGACGATTGCTTCAGCTACTAAACCTACTGTTAAGATTAAATTGGCTGATATTGGTCCTATATTCGTATGTGTAATTTTACATAATGCCCCGATAATTACTACTGCGGCAAAGAAATTATACAAAAAATTTGTAAGACGTTCTTGTTTTGAAGCTTGTACTGCCATAAGAGTGCTTTTTATTAAATTATTTTATTAATAGGTTATTTGGTTTTTCTAAAATTTACTTTTGATCCTTCTGGGAAAGATTGTACTGTACGGAATCCGATGAAACTTCTTGCAGAATCTTTGTGTTCCCAATCGCGAGATGATACCATCAATAAGTATCCAACATCTTTCCAAGATCCTCCTCTAACACTTCTGTTTACTTCTCCAGACATTGTAATTGACGGATTAAGTGATGAAGACATTGTGTAAGATGATCTGTTGTAAGGAGAACTTGTCCACTCAGCTACGTTACCAGCCATATCATACAATCCGTATCCATTCGCTTTGAATGTTTTTACAGGAGCTGTATACATATAACCTGTTTTCTTACCATCGTTGATTTCTAAATAATCTCCACGTTTTGGTTTGAAGTTCGCTAGATAACAACCTCTATCATCTGTTAAATAAGGACCTCCCCAAGGATAAGGTGCATTTTCTAAACCACCTTTCGCTGCGTATTCCCACTCAATTTCTGTTGGTAAACGGTAACTAATAACTTTTACTTGACTTCCTCTTTTCTTTTTATTATTCAATGCTGTGTTATGATATCTTGTGCGGAAATCACAAAAAGCTGTTGCTTGATTCCAGTTAACACCTACAACAGGATAATTTGCATAAGCTTTATGCCAAAAATAGTCTTGGTGCATTGGATCATTGTACGAATAGTTGA
The DNA here is from genome assembly GCF_002472765.1 of Empedobacter sp. UBA7252. Classification (NCBI taxonomy): domain Bacteria; kingdom Pseudomonadati; phylum Bacteroidota; class Flavobacteriia; order Flavobacteriales; family Weeksellaceae; genus Empedobacter; species Empedobacter sp. UBA7252. Next base: position 50,579 of record NZ_DKSQ01000011.1, on the reverse strand, counting down.
AATCTCTTACCCAAACTGTTGTATCAGGATAAATGTTTAAACTAAATTCTTTACGAAAATCTACACGGAAAGTACCACGTTTTTTTGCTGCAGCAGTTTGATCAACTGTCACATAAGAATAGTTTAATTTACGCGTATCAATACGTCTTTCTCCATTCATACGCTCTTCTGGAGGATAATATAATCCTTCTATAACCTCAGCATAATCTACATCTGGATATTTGTATTTATCCCACTCCAAACGCTGTTTCCAATTTAATTTCTTACCATCTAAAGATTGACCATCACGACCTGTATTACTGTTTTTAATATATTCATCATATGGCGTCCCTTGTCCATCTTGTGAACCAGAAATATATGCATAATCACCAATACCTCCTGCTCCATTATTTGGATTCATAGGGTCAAAACCTAAAGTTTCTGCCTTGTTTGCCAAAGCAGTACGAGCGATAGAATCTTTTACATAATTTACAAAATACTGATACTCAGAGTTTGTAATCTCTGTATCATCCATAAAGAAACCTGTAACAGTAACCGTTTTTACTGGAGCATCATTTGTTTTTGTAAAATCGTAATCGGTTTGTCCTAAAACAAACGATCCACTCGGAATCGGAACCATTCCTTTTGGACGAACTGGCGTCCAAGCCGAAGATGTTTTCGAAACTATTTGTCCATCATTTCTATCACTACTCCCTCTGTTCTTCAACATTTTACATGATGATAAAGAAAGAGATAGCAACAATGCACTTACCAAAATTCTATTCATTCTGTTATAGATTTATTTTTATACAGGTTTTATACTTTTAGTTCTCAATTAATAAGGCTACAAATTAAGGCAATTTATTAATTGATTTTTAAAATTGTTCTTTATTTTTTAATAAAATTTTTTGAAATATTTCCACCACCTATTCGGTATTTCTCCATTCAAGGCTTGCTCATAATCTTTTTCTGAACACGGAATAATTTCAAATTTTCGCTCTCCATCAACAGTGTTATCAACTTCTATCCACAATTGATTGGTTAATATATTTCGGTAAAAAATATAATTGTATCCTTCTGTAGGAACAAAAATTTTCTCAAAATATTGTGTATCCTCAAAACTTTTTATCTCTGGACGGTGATTTTTTCCATCAATAAAATACCAAATCATCTGCGAAATTAATAGATGATCTAATTTTTTATAATTTTCGATATAATCACAAACGTAAAGTGAAGTCAATTTATTGCTGAAACCTAAATATCTTGTTAAAGCACAAATTTCGCGTGAAGTAAATCCATTTGGCGTCATATTTTTTGAAGAAGAGAAATCCGAACCTTGTAAACTCGATAAATTAAGCAAAGCCGCATTTGCATCTCTCGAATAAGGTTCTATTTCTTTTACATTTTCAGAAATCACACCCAAACGAACAGCATCAAAATTTAACTGATCTAACAAATCTAATTTTTCTTGAGCAACAAAATACGTTTGAAAACCGATATTCGTATAATCCAATAAATTGAAAGGCTCATTCGAAATAATTTTTGTTAAATAATTATTTTCTGTTGTTTGTGCTTCATCTTTTCCTAATCGTAATTTATGATCGATTGTTAAGTAATAAACTTTATCAACAATTTCGTCATAAGCACGATATTGTTGATAACCTAAACTTGGGTTTCCACCCAAAATAACAACAACATATCCATCACGAATTAATCCGTTGGTAACTTCTCTAAAAACTTTTTCGGTTTCGGCTTTATCATCATAATAAACAACATCGCCAAAATCGTACAAATCTATCGACCAATTTCCCATTTGCAATTCGTACAATTGTGTACGAACAAGGCTAAAATCTACATCTTCGATCAAATCTTTTTGTTTCGAACGAGATTCTGTCACACCAATAATCGCAATTTTATCGTTCGATTTTTCATCGCTTTCGATAACATCTTCGCGAAATTTTATAGCTTGTCCTAACGCAAAAGAATTACAAGATTTAGCAAAATCTTGTAATTCTTCAGAAACGGGTTTTAAAAAGTCGTTGTACATTATTACTTTTTAGTCGTTGTTTTTTTAGTTGTCGTTTTCTTCGCAGTTGTCTTTTTTGCAGGCGCTTTTTTAGTCACTGCTTTCTTTTTAGGTTTCGCAGCTTCTATTAATTTTTCAACCTCAGCCAAAGTCAACGCTTCTGGATTCGTCTCTTTCGATAACTCAACTTTTATTTTTCCTTGAATCAAATTATAACGTCCCCAACGCGCTTTCTCTAATCGAATTTCCTGTTCTGACCATTCGCGAACAACACGTTCAGATTCTTTACGTTTTTTATCTTCAATCAATTCGATAATATCAGCTTGAGATAAATGATCGAAATCGTATTTTTTCGGAACATTAATAAACCATTCATTCCATTTGATAAATGGTCCAAAACGTCCTTTTCCTTTTGTTACATCATACCCTTCGTATTGTGCAATCGGTGCATCAGCTTTTAATTTTTCTTCGATTAATTCTACTGCACGATCAAATGATAAATCCATTGGATCTTCCTCTTTCGGAATCGAAATATATTTATCATCAAATTTCACATAAGGTCCAAAACGTCCAATATTCACTTCTACTTCGTGCGCTTTATACTCACCTAAAGTTTTTGGTAATTCGAACAATTTCATTGCCTCTTCTAAGGTAATATTATGAATAGATTGATGTTTTTGAAGACTTGCAAAGCGAGGTTTTTCTTCATCTTCTGCTTCACCAATCTGAATCATTGGCCCAAAACGTCCAATACGTGCATGCACTTTTTTACCCGATACAGGATCAATTCCTAATTCGCGTTCTCCAGTTGCACGATCAGCATTTTCTTGAACATCTTCTACAACATGATGAAATTTCGTATAAAATTCATCAATCATTTTTGTCCAATTCAATTTACCTTCCGCAATATCATCAAAACTATTTTCGACACGCGCTGTAAAATCGTAATCCATCACATTCGTAAAATAATCAACCAAGAAATCATTTACCACAATTCCGATATCAGTTGGCATTAATTTGCGACGATCAGCTCCAAAAATTTCTTTTTGTTGAACTTTTTTGATTTGATTATCGATTAGCGTTAAGGTATTATATTTTCGTTCTTGACCATCCAATTCCCCAACTTCCACATAGCCTCTATTCTGGATTGTAGAAATCGTTGGCGCATAAGTTGATGGACGACCAATTCCTAATTCTTCTAATTTTTTTACCAAAGATGCTTCTGTATAACGAGCCGAAGGACGAGAAAAACGTTCAGTACCGTTTATTTCATCTGCTTTCAATTGCTCATTTACTTTTACACTTGGTAATAATACTTTATCATCATCAGCATCTTCGTCGTCAAACGATTCTTGATATACTTTTAAGAAACCATCAAACACAATTACTTCTCCTTTCGCTTGGAAAATAAAGTTGTTTTTGTTGTTATCAATATCAATAATAGTTCGTTCCAATTCTGCATTTGCCATTTGAGAAGCAACTGTACGTTTCCAAATTAATTCGTACAATTTTCGCATAGAATCGTCTGCATTTATTGAATGATTTTCGAAATGCGTTGGACGAATCGCTTCGTGCGCTTCTTGTGCAGATGAATTTTTGTTTTTATATTTTCTTATCTCAACATATTTGTTTCCGTAAGCAGATTCTATCTCAGCTTTTACTGCTGTTAATGCATCATCAGACAAATTCACACTATCTGTTCTCATATATGTGATATGTCCAGATTCGTATAATTGTTGTGCGACACGCATCGTTCTTGAAACTGAAAAACCTAATTTACGAGATGCTTCTTGTTGCAAAGTTGATGTTGTAAATGGTGCTGAAGGTGTACGCTTTGCTGGTTTCTTTTGTAAATCATTTACTTTAAAATCTGCTCCAACACATGTTTCTAAGAAATCTTCGGCTTCTTTTAACGTAGAAAATTCTTTTGTTAAAACTGCTTTTAATGTTCTTCCCTCATTTGTTTCGAAAATTGCAATGAATTTATATGACGAAACTGGAACAAAATTTTGAATTTCTTTTTCACGTTCAACAATTAATCGAACAGAAACTGATTGAACACGACCTGCAGATAAGCCTGGTTTGATTTTTTTCCATAAAATTGGCGACATTTCGAAACCAACTAATCTGTCCAAAACACGACGAGCTTGTTGTGCATCAACCAAATTCTCATCAATTTGACGTGGATTTTCTACCGCACGTTGAATCGCTTTTTTTGTAATTTCATTAAAAACAATACGTTTTGTATCTTTCTTTTCTAATCCAAGAACGTGATACAAATGCCAAGAAATTGCTTCTCCTTCGCGGTCCTCATCGGATGCTAACCAAATTGTTTGGGCTTTCGAAGACAATTTTTTCAGTTTACTTACAACCTCCTTTTTATCAGGTGTTACTTCGTATATTGGCTTATAATGATTCTCGATTTCGATTCCCATTCCTTTCTTTGGTAAATCGACCACGTGACCAAAACTTGATTCCACGATAAAATCATCACCTAAAAAAACTTGAATGGTTTTAGCTTTTGCTGGGGACTCAACAATAACGAGATTTTTAGACATATTGTTTTCTTAAAAAATTTCTGCAAAATTAATAACAAAAAAATGAAGCAGCCAAAAATGATTTTCAACTGCTTCATAATTTTGTCTATTTCATGTAAGGATTATCCTTGTAAATATCTGTTCCTATTTGGTCTATTTCTGATTGTTCATTGTCTTCTGTTCCTATAACTGTTTCATATAAAACATATGTAGCAATATAAATTAGAGGCATTGCTACTAATAATCCAACTCCACAAGCAAGTACGCCTAAAATTGCAACTCCAAAACAAGCCAAACAAAAAACAAATGCTGATCCGAAGTTTTTAAATAAAATACTTACACTTGATTTTATAGCTTCCGTTGTAGTAAAACTTGTAAACAATACAAAAGGAATTGCTAGTATTGATGTAACATAGAAAATAAATCCAGGTACAATACATAATAAAATACCTATGAATCCTAAAAATTGAACAGCTAAATATGTTGTAAAAATCACACCAAATTTTCCATCTTTATAATGAACAAACAAATCTGAAAAATCAGGATTTTGATGTTTATTAAATTTTTTAGCCATTGTCAAAATACTTACTGTAATCGGTGCTAAAGCTGCTGCAACTACAATACTAACAATATTACTCACCCACGCTAAAGGAGATGATGCTTCTGCAAACACTTCATTTAAATCAGATGGATCATTAATAACCATAGTTGGTGCTGAAATGATTAATCCTAAGAAGAAATTAATCATGAAACTAATTGCGAATGTTATTACAATTGCAAGAATTGCATATAAAGCGATTCCTGAAAAAATTTCCCATGATTTTGAAAAAATATCGCCAACGTTTATATTTACTCCTCGTTGTTTAATTTCTTCTATTCTTTGTCTAATTCTATCATCCATAGTTTTATATTTTTTTAGATTTCCTCAAATCTACAAAATGTTAATAAAATGCAAAAGAAAATTTTACTGCCAATATGTCACATAGATTTATTATTTTTGCACGATAAAATATCCATTTTAGAATGCATACAGAAGAAAAACATATAGATGAAGCAAGACAAGGAGAGGCTTTGATGACTGCTCCTACTCGTAATGCAACAAAGAAATTATTCTTAGAAAGTTACGGATGTCAAATGAATTTCTCGGATAGTGAAATTGTTGCATCTATTCTAAATAACGAAGGTTATCAAACCACTCAAAAAGTTGACGAAGCAGATTTAATTCTTTTAAACACTTGTTCTATTCGTGAAAAAGCGGAACAAACAGTTCGTAAACGTTTAGGAACTTTAAACGCAATCAAAAAACAAAATCCAAGTCTTAAAATTGGAGTTTTAGGTTGTATGGCGGAACGTTTGAAACATAAATTCTTAGAAGAAGAACATTTAGTAGATATCGTTGTAGGACCAGATGCTTACCGCGATTTACCAAACTTAATCAACGATGTAGAAGATGGTCGTGATGCGGTAAACGTACAATTATCAAAAGAAGAAACATATGCCGAAATTTCTCCTGTTCGTTTAGGTGGAAATGGCGTTACAGCCTTTGTTACGATTACTCGTGGCTGTGATAACATGTGTACATTCTGTGTTGTTCCTTTTACGCGTGGTCGTGAGCGTTCTCGTGATCCTCACTCAATCTTGAATGAATGTAAAGAATTAGCAGAATCTGGTTACAAAGAAATTACACTTTTAGGTCAAAATGTCGATTCATATTTATGGTATGGTGGAGGACCAAAAAAAGATTTCAAAAATGCAACTGATATTCAGAAAGCGACTGCTGTAGATTTTGCTCAATTATTAGACATGGTTGCTACGCAGTTTCCTAACATTCGTTTACGTTTTTCAACTTCTAATCCACAAGATATGGAAGAAGGCGTATTGCAAATGATGGCGAAACACAAAAATATTTGTAAATACATTCACTTACCTGTTCAATCGGGTTCTACTACTGTCTTAGCACGTATGAATCGTCAACATACTCGTGAAGAATATTTCGAATTGATTGATAAAATTCGACGTATCGTTCCAGATTGTGCTTTATCTCACGATATGATTGCAGGTTTCTGTGGCGAAACAGAAGAAGAACATCAAGATACATTATCGTTAATGGAATATGTGAAATATGATTTCGGTTATATGTTCGCTTATTCTGAGCGTCCAGGAACGCCAGCGCACAAAAAAATGCCTGATGATGTTTTACCAGAAGATAAAAAACGTCGTTTACAAGAAATCATCGAAATGCAACAAAAACACTCTGCAGAGCGTATGAATAGTTATGTTGGAAAAACTCATGAAGTTTTGATTGAAGGAAACTCTAAACGTGACGAAAATTTCTGGTACGGACGTAATACACAAAACGCGGTTTTAGTTTTCCCTAAAGTAGAAGGAACTAAAATAGGAGATTTTGTAAACGTAAAAGCAAATAGCTGTACAACGGCTACTTTGATTGGTGAGATGATTGAAGATTAATTTTTTCAACTTGTTATACTGAACTTTTTCAGTATCATTTTTCAAATCAAAAAACTGATGAGATTGAAAATTTCAATTTCGAAAACCTAAAAAATAAAAAAATGGATTCTTTACAAACTATCAAACAACGTTTTGGAATCATTGGAAATAATATAGCCTTGAATCGTGCTTTAGAAAAGGCGATTCAGGTTGCACCTACCGACATTTCTGTTCTTGTTATCGGAGAAAGTGGTGTTGGTAAAGAATTTATTCCGAAAATCATTCACAATCAATCGGCGCGCAAACACAACAATTATATTGCAGTGAACTGTGGTGCGATTCCAGAAGGAACAATAGATTCTGAATTATTTGGACACGAAAAAGGAGCTTTTACAGGTGCAACACAAACACGTAAAGGTTATTTTGAAGTAGCAGATGGCGGAACTATTTTTTTAGATGAAGTTGGAGAATTACCTTTAGCTACACAAGTACGTTTATTACGTATTTTAGAATCAGGCGAATTTATGAAAGTTGGTTCTTCGGAACTTCAAAAAACGAATGTTCGTGTAGTTGCAGCAACCAATGTAAAACTGAAAGAAGCGGTAGAAAAAGGTAAATTTCGAGAAGATTTATATTATCGATTAAATACAGTTCAAATTGATATTCCAGCTTTGCGCGAGCGAAAAGAAGATATTAATTTATTGTTCAGAAAATTTGCTTCAGATTTTGCAAATAAATACAGAATGCCTCATATCGAGCTTTCTCCAGAAGCCCAAAATTATATTGCGAATTATCCTTGGCCGGGAAATGTGCGTCAATTGAGAAATTTTGCTGAACAAGTTTCTGTTGTTGAAAAAGACCGCGTGATTTCGTTAGAAAAAATCATGGAATTATTACCCAATAATTCAACAATGTTAACGGTTACAAACAAATCAAAAGATGGAAGTTCTTCTGATTTTATGGAACGAGAATTATTGTTCAAGGTTTTATTGGACATGAAAAAAGATTTGAACGATTTACGTGCTTTAACATTAGATTTGATCAAACACAAAGATGTTGAAGATTTTAATGGCAACACGCAAGAATTGATTCAGCGCGTTTATCAAGATCAAAACGAACCAGAAGAAGATTTTGTGCCAAGTCAATATAATTTGGTTCCAACGAAATCTGCTCCAATTACACCAAATTATCAACAATCGCAATACGATTATTCGAACGATGTATATGATGTAAGTCCAATCGAAGAACCAGAATCGCTTTCATTACAGGATAACGAAAAGGAAATGATAAAATTGGCGTTAGAAAAACACAAAGGAAAACGTAAAATGGCGGCTGACGAATTGGGAATTTCTGAGCGAACATTGTACCGAAAAATCAAACAATATCATTTGTAATATGAACAAAATAAAACTATTCATCCTTAGTATTTTTGCTATTTTTAGTTTAACAGGATGTATAAAATATTCACTTTCGGGAGCTGCAATTCAACCAGATTGGAACACAATTTATGTGGCAACTTTCCCGAATTACGCACCTCAACAAAATCCTACTTTAAGTCAAGATTTAACGATTGCCATTCAAGATATTTTTAGAAGTAGAACGAAGTTGAAGTTAAACTCAAACGAAAATTCTGACTTAATTATCGAAGGTGAAATTACGGGATACGACGTTGTTCCAGAAGCAATTCAATCGAATGATATTGCAGCAAAAAACCGTTTGACAATTTATGTAAAAGTTCGATATATCAACAATAAAGACGAATCAAAAAGTTATGACAGAACATTTTCTGCTTTCCAATTATATGACGGAAATGCTATGTTAAGCGCTGTAGAATCGTCAATTGTTCCATTAATTATTGATGATATTCGCGACCAAGTTTTTGCGTCTATTGCGATGGATTGGTAAAAAAATAACCTTATATTTGAGCAATGACCAGAATTGAATATTTAGTAGCACATCCGTACGAAGTCGAGAAATCGGACATTCCACTTCTTAAAAAAGAAGTAGAAAAATATCCGTATTTCTACACATTGCGTGCATTGTTACTTTATGGTTTGAAAAAGGAAAATCATCCTTCTTTTGAGGATTATTTGAACAAAACGTCAATTCACAGCAGCAATCGTGTCGATTTGTATCATTACATCAATTCGGAACCAATTCAGAAAGAAATTCAAACAAAAACTGAAACTATTTCTCCTGAAATGGTAGAAGAAAAAGTGGAAGAATTAGCTGAAAACAAATTTATTTCTGAACCTATTTTAGAAAATTCTACTTCAGAAATCATCGAAAACAATAACGAAACAATTGAAGTTATTGATGAGATAATAGAAGAAGAATTAAACAAAGAAATTGAAGTTATTTCTGAAACTAATTCAGAAGAAATCAATGAAGATATTGTAGACGGAATGATCGAAAATGATACAGAGGAATCTGAATTGAGAACGGATCATGTTGTTGATATTATTTCGGATGAAGAATTGAACGAAGTTGCTGAAATCACGAATAAAGTTGTGGTAGAAAATAATTCGAAAGAAGAAAATTTAACTTCTGAGAATGATATCGAAAATGCTGTTCAACAAACTTCTGGAATTGAAATTATTGAATCTGAACCTCAGCAGGTAATTGAAATAATTGAAGATAATCAGGAAGAAGAAATTGTAGAAGGATTGTCTGAAAATGCTGAAGTAATTGAAGAATCTGAACCTGAAATGGTTGAAGAAAAAGTAGAGATCATTGAAAATAATTCGGATGATTCGACGTTCTCTTTTTCGGATTGGTTGAAGAAAGTTCCTTCTCAATCAAAAACTCAACAAGAGATTGAGGAAGAGCAAGAAACTGCTGAAAGAGAAATAAAATATAAGTTGATTGATGACTTTTTGGAAAAAAATCCGAAAATCGTTCCGATGAAAAAAACGGATATTACACCAGTTAACACACCATCAAATTTCGTTCAGAATACGGAAGAATATTCGGATTTGATGACCGAAACTTTGGCTCAAATTTATATTGAGCAAAAAAAATATGATAAGGCAATTAAAGCTTATAAGATATTAATTTTGAAATATCCAGAAAAAAATAGTTTATTTGCAAATCGAATTAAAGAAATTGAAAATTTAAAAAACTCTAAATAATAAAATGGGACTATTTCAGTTTTTCATGATTATTATCATGATTTTATGTGTATTATTAGTACTAATCGTATTATCTCAAAACCCTAAAGGAGGAGGATTATCTTCTACTTTCGGAGGTGGCGGAGGAAGCCAAATGTTTGGAGTTCAAAGAACGAATAAATTCTTAGACAACACAACTTGGGGATTATTTATCGCTGTAATCGTATTGATTATTGGAGCAAGTGCTTCGCATGAAAATCCAAATGCGATAAAACCAATTAAGCCAAATGTTACGGCACCAGCTAATAATTTACCAACGCAACCTGCTGCAAACGGAGCAAGTCAAAATCAATTACCAGCTCAACCAGCGAAGTAATTTTGATAAGAAAATATACAAGCCTCACAAATTGTGAGGCTTTTTTTGTTGATTGATTAATATTATCTTTAAATTTATCAAAACCTAAATTATGAAAACATTCGTTTCATTTATAACCATCTTACTTACTTTTATAAGCTGTGTTGGTCAAAAAGTATATCAGAAAATTCCAAAAGAAAATTATCAATTACTCACAACTTTTTCTGCGCAATATGAATTATCAGGAACACATTTCTTCAAAAATGAAACTGAATTAAACAACATGTATGCCACATTACCAAAAGATTACAATAAATCATTACCTCGTTTCGTTATTGATTATGAACAAAATCAAATAATTTTGATTCCTCAAAAACATATTAATTCATATAATATTGATTCTATTACTGGTAATGAAAAGATTTATAATTTACATTTAACACCTATAAAAGGAATTAATCAAACACAAGATTCTTCAAATTTATTGATGATGATTGTACCTAAATCTGTAGAGAAGATTTTAGTAAAAACTAAATAAAAATGGAAAAATATACATCTAAATATTTACTTATTTGTCTTGCATTTAGCACAAACTTATTTGCTCAACAAAACTTTTGGAAAACTACCAATGCGAAAGGAAATATTTCTAAAGAGCAATTAAATCCAAGAGCACATATACCAACTAAATCGGTTAAATTAGACTTAGCTTATGATAATTTGGTGAACTATTTAAACAATACGAATCAACAAAATTTTTTATTAAAATTTCCAACTGAGAACGGAAAGTTTAATACATATCGTATTGTAGAAACCTCAAATTTATCTCCTGAATTACAAACTAAATACCCAGATATAAAATCTTTTTCTGGATACAATACAAATGATTTGACAGAGAAAATCAATTTTAGTTTATCTCCTCAATTTGGTTTGTATGGTTTAGTTTCAAACGGCAATAAAACAGTGTTAATAGACGCTTACACCAAAAATAAAGCGTCATATATTGTGTATGATAAAAAAGATTTAGTTAATACAAATTCTTTCAAATGTGCTACAGAACCTTCTGAAAGTGCTCTTGGGATAGATAATTTGAATTTTGAAACTATTAAACAATCTTCTCGAACAGCAACTCAAAATGGAAGTTTAAGAAAATTTAGATTAGCCATTACAACAACGACTGAGTATTCAGATTTTGTAATCAAACAAGCTAATTTATCATCTGGTACAGAAGCTCAAAAGAAAGCGTCAATATTAGCTGCAGTCAATTTATCACTCACACGAATTAATGGCGTTTTAAAAAATGATGTTGGTGTTTTTTTAGAATTAATTCCAAATACTGATCAATTATTTTTTATTGATTCTGATTCTTTCCAAGACCCTAATATTAATTCTAATTCTGCAGCAAATTACAATCTTGAGGAAAATATTACTGTTACAAATAATGTTATTGGAGTTGCTAACTACGATATTGGTCATTTATTTTTTCAAGTGAATGATGATAATAATTCAAATGGATTAGCCAATACGCCAGCAGTTTGTAATGATAGAGCAAAAGCAGGAGGAGTGACTGGTACAATAGTTCCTATTGGGGATGCTTTTGATATTGATTATACTGCCCACGAAATTGGTCATCAATTAGGTGCCTACCATACACAAAACAACAATTGTAATCGTACACTTAACAGTTCTGTTGAACCTGGAAGTGGTTCTACAATTATGGCTTACACTGGTATCTGTTCACCAAACGTACAAAATCAAAGTGATGCATATTTCCATACAAAAAGTTTAGAAGAAATGGCAAAAGTGCTAAATTATGTGAATTGTGGACAATTCGTTACAACAACTAATGCTGCACCTATTATAGCTTCTAACTTGAAAACAAAATATAACATTCCAATTTCAACTGCATTTGCTTTAGAAACATTAGCCACTGACTCAAATAATGATCAATTAACATATTCTTGGGAGCAGATGAATCCTGAAGTTTCTGAAACTTCTATTAAATCACTTCCTCCTATTTCCTCTAATTCTCAAGGCCCAAATTTCAGATCATTCTCTCCACAAAAAGTTGGAATTCGCTATTTTCCTCGTTTAGAAAAAATTATTTCAAATGAATTAGTATTTCAAACAAATCTATATCTGTCAAACGTTTCAAATTACGATAAAAACAATTGGGAAGTCATTCCTTCAGTTCCTCGTACAATGAATTTCTCTGTAACAGTTCGTGACAATAATTCTGAAGTTGGATTAACCGCTCGACAAAATGTTCAGTTAAACTTTCTAAATTTTGGTCCATTCAAAGTGACTTCGCAATCAATTGCAGAAAATTGGAAACAAGATAACACTGCTACAATTACTTGGAATGTTGCAGGAACTGATGCAAACGGTATTGACACACAAAATGTAAAAATTTTATTATCGGTTGATGGAGGAAAAACATTTGATTATGTTTTAGCTGAATCAGTTCCGAACAACGGTTCTTATACATTCACAGTTCCTGCAGGATTAGGAATTACTAATAAAGCGAGAATTATGATTAAAGCTATTGATAACGTTTTCTTAGCTGTTAACTCTACTGATTTTTCTATAGAAAGTTCTTTAACTACAAATGATATAAAAGGAAAAGATTTAGGTACGATTTCTCCAAATCCTTCAAATGGAATAATCAATTTAGATTTTACAAACTCATTTACAACAGGTAAAATTACGGTGACAGATTTAGCAGGAAGAACAGTTTACTCAAACAAATTGAATTCTTCGAAATCTCAACAAGTTAATTTATCTAGTTTATCAAATGGTGTTTACATTGTTTCGATTGAAGCAGGTAACGAACAATTCACGAAAAAAGTGATTATCAAAAAATAATTATTCATAAAAATCACTTTAAATGCCAAGTTGTCATACAACTTGGCATTTTTGTTTTAAGGAGTGAAATTAACTTATCCATAATGGCAGAAATTGTGTGTTGGCACGTTTTTCGTTTATTTAAAACCATCAATTATTAAAATAAAAATACAAATATGTCACAATTAAACATTAAACCATTAGCAGATCGAGTGGTTATTGAGCCTGCTCCTGCAGAAACTAAAACAGCATCAGGAATTATTATCCCAGATTCAGCAAAAGAGAAACCTCAAGAAGGAATCGTTGTAGCAGTTGGTAATGGTAAAAAAGATGAACCAATAACTGTTGCAATTGGAGACAAAGTTCTTTACGGAAAATATTCAGGAACTGAATTAAAATTAGAAGGAAAGGACTATTTAATCATGCGTGAAGCTGATATTTTGGCAATCATCTAAATTTAGTTGTAATTAGTAAAATGTATTAAGTACAAAGTAACTTATTTTTTTATTTTTAATTATATTCGACTTAAGACTTAAGACAACAAAACTTATAAAAAAAATGGCAAAAGATATTAAATTCGACATTGAATCAAGAGACGCTTTAAAAAGAGGTGTTGATGCATTAGCAAATGCAGTTAAAGTAACATTAGGACCAAAAGGTCGTAACGTAGTTTTAGAAAAATCTTTCGGTGCTCCACATGTAACAAAAGACGGAGTTTCTGTAGCAAAAGAAATCGAATTGGAAGATCCAATCGAAAACTTAGGTGCTCAAATGGTAAAAGAAGTTGCTTCTAAAACAAACGACGTTGCAGGTGATGGTACTACAACTGCTACAGTTTTAGCTCAAGCTATCGTTCGCGAAGGTTTGAAAAACGTTGCTGCAGGTGCGAACCCAATGGACTTAAAACGTGGTATTGATAAAGCTGTTTCTGGAATCGTTGCTAACTTAAGAGAGCAATCTCAAGAAGTTGGTGATTCATCAGAAAAAATTAAACAAGTTGCTTCTATCTCTGCAAATAACGATGATACTATTGGATCATTAATCGCAGAAGCTTTTTCTAAAGTTGGAAAAGAAGGAGTAATTACTGTTGAAGAAGCAAAAGGAACAGAAACTTACGTTGACGTTGTAGAGGGAATGCAATTCGATCGTGGATATCAATCTCCTTACTTCGTTACAAACGCAGATAAAATGATTGCTGAATTAGAGAATCCTTACATCTTATTATGTGAGAAAAAAATCTCTAACTTACAAGAAATCTTACCTTTATTAGAACCAGTTGCTCAATCAGGACGTCCATTCTTAATTATTTCTGAAGAAGTTGAAGGTCAAGCTTTAGCTACTTTAGTAGTGAACCGTTTAAGAGGTTCTTTAAAAATTGCTGCTGTTAAAGCACCAGGATTTGGAGATCGTAGAAAAGCGATGTTACAAGATATAGCAATCTTAACAGGAGGTACAGTTATTTCTGAAGAGCAAGGAATTACGTTAGAAACTGCTACTTTAGAAATGTTAGGTACTGCTGAAAGAGTAGTTATCGACAAAGACAATACAACTATTGTTAATGGTGCTGGTGATGCAGAGCAAATCAAATCTCGTGTTAACCAAATTAAAGCACAAGTAGAAACAACTACTTCTGACTATGACCGCGAAAAATTACAAGAGCGTTTAGCTAAATTAGCTGGAGGTGTTGCTGTATTATACGTTGGTGCTGCTTCAGAGGTTGAAATGAAAGAAATTAAAGACCGTGTTGATGATGCTTTACACGCAACTCGTGCTGCTGTAGAAGAAGGTATCGTTGCTGGTGGTGGTGTTGCTTTTGTTAGAGCTTTATCTAACTTAACAATCGATACTACAAATGCTGACGAAGCTACAGGTGTTAAAATAGTAACGCGTGCAGTTGAAGAACCATTACGCCAAATCGTTCACAACGCTGGTGGTGAAGGTTCTGTAGTTGTTGCAAAAGTAAAAGAAGGAAATGGAGATTTCGGATACAATGCAAAAACTGACGAATATGTAAACATGATCGAGGCTGGAGTTATTGATCCAACTAAAGTCGCTCGTGTTGCATTAGAAAACGCTGCTTCTGTTGCAGGTATGTTAATTACTACTGAGGCGGTTGTTACAGAAATTAAAAAAGATGAGCCAGCTATGCCACCAATGGGAGGTGGAATGCCAGGAATGATGTAATCATCAACTCATAAAAATATACAATAGAAAAAGCCATTCAGAACTCTGAATGGCTTTTTCATTAAGTCATAAATAATAAAAACTATATAATCGTCGATTTCCCCATCAATACATTTTCAAAATTAAAATATGAATGATGATCATGATCGCTCAATAATATCTTCGCAATATAATTTGCTACAACAGACGTCGAATAATCGCTCGTTTCATCTAAATCTGAAGTTACAATCAAATTATTAATCGCATTTCCCACCGCATTTTCTATTGCTTTTGCTCCTTCTTCCAATCCCAAATAACGCAACATCATTGCGGCACTCAAAATAGAAGCCATCGGATTTGCAATTCCTTTTCCTTTTGCTTGTGGATACGAACCATGAATAGGCTCGAACAATGCATTTTCTGTACCAATAGAAGCCGAAGGCAACAAACCTATACTTCCTCCAATTACACTTCCTTCGTCCGAAATAATATCACCAAACATATTCTCTGTCAAAATCACATCAAATTGTTTTGGATTGATAATTAATTGCATCGCTGCGTTATCAACAAACAAGAAATCTAATTCAACTTCAGGATATTTTTGGCTAATATCCATCGCAACTTTTCGCCATAAACGAGAGGTATCCAACACATTTGCCTTGTCTACCAACGTTACTTTTTTGCGACGCTTCATTGCTTCCTGAAAAGCTAAATGTGTAATTTGCTCAATGTCTTTTCTGTTGTACGAACACGTATCATACGCATGAGAACCATCTTGTGCTGTAAATTTTTCTCCGAAATAAATTCCATTAATCAATTCACGAAAAATAACCATATCTGTTCCTTCGATGTGCGAACGTTTCAATGGACTTTTCCCCAACAAAGATTCGTAAGCCTTGATTGGACGGATATTTGCAAATAAACCAAGTTCCTTTCTTAGCTTTAACAAACCTTGTTCGGGACGAACTTTAGCGTTCGGATTATTGTCATATTTTGGATCACCAATAGAACCAAACAAAACCGCATCTGCATCTTTACATAATTGCAATGTCGCATCAGGCAAAGGATTTCCCGTTTCGTCAATCGCAATTGCACCAATCAAAGCTTCCTCAAATTCGAAATTATATTTAAAAATTTGTTCAACGACTTTCAGAACTTTTATTGTTTCCGAAACGACTTCTGGTCCTATTCCATCGCCAGAAAGTACTGCAATTTTATGCGTTTTCATGTTGTAAAGATTTATGGTTTTGTTCGTAAGTTTCTATTTTATCTTTTTGACTGATTAAAAAATCAATGTCATCATATCCATTTAATAAACAGATTTTTTTATAAGAATCAACATCAAAGTTGATGGTTTGATCTTGAATTTTTAAGGTTTGATTTTCTAAATTAACTTCAAATTCTGTTGAAGGATTTTGATCGATGATCTCAAAGATTTGATTTAAAATTTCATCTGAAACAACGATTGGTAAAATTCCGTTATTCAATGCATTTCCTTTGAAAATATCTGCAAAATAACTACTAATTACCACATCAAATCCGTAATCTTTGATTGCCCAAGCAGCGTGTTCTCGGCTACTTCCACAACCAAAATTTTTACCTGCAACTAATATTTTTCCAGCATATTTTGAATCATTCAGCGGGAAATTATCAATTGATTGATTATCTTGATTAAATCGCCAATCTCTGAATAAATTATCTCCAAAACCTTCTCTACTAATCGCTTTCAAAAAACGAGCTGGAATAATTTGATCGGTATCTATATTTTCTATTTTAATCGGAACAGCCGATGATTTTAATTGATTGATTGAATCCATTTTGAGTAAATTTTAATTGATATCAACAATTTTTCCGTGAATTGCAGCAGCAGCAGCAATCAAAGGACTTGCTAATAATGTACGAGAATTTGGACCTTGACGTCCTTCAAAATTTCTATTCGAAGTCGAAACACAATATTTTCCTTCTGGAACTTTATCGTCGTTCATCGCCAAACAAGCCGAACAACCTGGTTCGCGCAATCTGAATCCAGAGGCTTCAAAAATTTTGTCCAAACCTTCTTCTATCGCTTGCTTTTCTACTTGTTTCGATCCCGGAACAATCCACGCAGTTACATTTTCATTGCGCTGTTTTCCTTTCACATAATTTGCTACTTCACGCAAATCTTCGATTCTTGCATTTGTACAACTTCCGATAAACACATAATCAATTGGATGATTGATGATTGATTGATTATCTTGGAATCCCATATATTTCAACGCTTTTTCAAACGATTCTTTTTCATTATCGCTTAACGAATCTTTAGAAGGAATACTGTCTTTCACCGAAATTCCCATTCCTGGATTCGTACCAAACGTAATCATTGGATAAATATCCGCAGCGTCAAATTCTATTTCTTCATCAAAAATTGCATCAGCATCACTTGGTAAAGTTTTCCAATATGCTACTTTTTGCTCCCAATCTTCTCCTTTCGGTGCAAATGGTTTATCTTTTAAATAAGCAAAAGTTGTTTCATCTGGTGCAATCATTCCGCCACGAGCGCCCATTTCTATCGACATATTACAAACTGTCATTCGACCTTCCATCGACATATTCTCGAAAACATCTCCTGCATATTCACAGAAAAAACCTGTTCCTGCATTTGTTCCAACTTTAGAAATGATATACAAAATCACATCTTTTGGTTGAACATTTGGATTCAGTTTTCCATTAACTGTAATTCGCATCGATTTTGGTTTATTCATCAACAAACATTGACTAGCAAAAACCTGTGCAACTTGACTTGTTCCAATTCCGAAAGCAATTGCTCCAAAAGCTCCATGCGTAGATGTGTGACTATCGCCACAAACCATGCTCATTCCTGGTTGCGTAACACCCAATTCTGGCGCAATAATGTGAACAATTCCTTGATACGGATGACCTAAACCATAAAAAGTAATATTATTTTTTTCGCAATTAATCGCTAATTGCTCTAATTGTTGTTTTGATAATGGATCTCGAACTGGCTTATCTTGATTAATCGTTGGTACATTGTGATCCGCAGTTGCAACAATTTGATTTGGTCGAAAAATTGGAATATTTCTCGCTTCTAATTCTGCAAAAGCTTGTGGACTTGTTACTTCGTGAATTAAATGTTTATCAATATAAATCACTTGTGGTCCATTTTCTACTTGGCTGACAACATGGGCATCCCACACTTTATCGAATAATGTTCTCATGCGAATTTTCTCTGTGATGTTTGATTAAACTGATGCATTAATCCAAGTAAATCTTCACGAACAACTTCTTTCTTCAAATCTGCAATTTCTAAAAATTGTTCATATAAAATATCTAATTCATTTTTAGATGTATCGAAACCGATATCTTTTAGACGATAAGCTAACGCCGAACGCCCGCTACGAGCTGTCAAAATAATAGAGGATTCATTAACTCCAACATCTGCTGGATTGATAATTTCGTATGTTTCACGGTTTTTAATCACACCATCTTGATGAATTCCAGAACTGTGCGCAAAAGCATTCGATCCTACAATTGCTTTGTTTGGTTGAACCATCATTCCCATTGTTTCAGAAGTTAATTGACTTAATTCTGTTAACATTTGAGCATTGATATCTGTATAAAAATTCAATTCTTTGTGTTGTCTAAAAATCATCACGATTTCTTCCAAGGCCGTATTACCAGCACGCTCACCAATTCCATTAATTGTACATTCTATTTGGCGTGCTCCATTTATAGCTCCTGCAACTGCATTCGCTGTCGCTAAACCTAAATCGTTATGATTGTGGCAAGAAATAATCACATTATCAATTCCTTGAACATGATCTTTTAAATATTTAATTTTATTTCCATACTCAAAAGGCAAACAATAACCCGTTGTGTCTGGAATATTAAGAACCGTCGCACCAGCTTTTATCACTTCTTCACAAACTTGAGCAAGAAAAGCATTATCCGTTCTTCCTGCATCTTCAGCATAAAACTCAACATCATCTACAAATGTTTTTGCATATGCAACCGCTTCAACTGCACGTTCGATAATCGCTTCACGATTCGAATTAAATTTGTGAATAATATGAGAATCCGAAGTTCCAATTCCGGTATGAATTCTTGGTTTTACGGCATATTGTAAAGCTTTAGCTGCAGATTCTATATCTTTTTTGTTTGCACGAGTTAAACCACAAACTGTGGCATTTTTCACTAATTTTGAAATTGCATTTACGGCTTCGAAATCTCCAGGACTTGAAATTGGAAAACCAGCCTCGATAATATCAACGCCTAATTCGTCCAATCGAGCCGCAATTTCTAACTTCTGTTTTTTGTTTAACTTACACCCCGGCACTTGCTCTCCATCTCTCAGTGTCGTATCAAAAATTTGAATCTTCTCAGCACTCATTGCAATTAGTTTTGTTTGTTATTGTGATGTAAAATTAAAATTGTACTAACTTTAAATTTTCAAATTGAAAAGTGTTTTACAATTCTTAAAGCTAAAATATTTATCATAATCATTTTATTTTCAATACATTATATATAATTTAATTACAATGTCAAATCATAACAAAGACGCACTATTTAGTTTAATAAAGTCACTTAATCGTTCCGAAAAACGTCAATTCAAACTTTATGTAAATCGTCTGCAAATTAATGCAGATGCAAAATTTTTGTTATTATTTGAAGCATTGGATAAGTTGGAAGAATATGATGAAACGGCTATTTTGAAGAAAAAAATTACCACGAAACAACAATTATCTAATCTAAAAGCGCATTTGTACAAACAAATTTTGTTTAGCTTGAGAATGAATCCTTCGCAACAAAATTCGCGTATGCAAATACGTGAACAGTTTGATTTTGCTACGATTTTGTATCAAAAAGGCTTACACAAACAAAGTCTAAAAATGTTGGACAAAGCCAAAACTCAAGCCTTAGATTTTGACGAAAAAGCCATTGCTTATGATATTTTAGAACTCGAAAAAATTATCGAATCACAATTCATTACACGAAGTATTTCTGGTCGTGCAGATCAGTTGATTGAACAATCGGAGGAATTGAGTTTACAGAATTTACAAGCAAGTAAATTGTCTAATTTATCGCTAAAATTGTATAGTATTTTGCTCGAGAATGGATACGCAAAAGATGATGATGAAATTCAAAAAATTCAGAATTTCTTTGATTCGGAAACAAAAAATATCGATTTTAAGAAATTAAAATTCAAAGAGAAACTGTGGTTTTACAAAGCAAATGTTTGGTTGTCGATGTTAACGCAAAACCTACACTCTGCCTATGAATTTTCGAAAAAATGGGTTGAATTATTTTACGAGAAAAAAGAACGAATTCTTAGTCATCCAGTTTGGTTTATTAAAGGAAATAGCTATTTATTAAAGATCTTATACCTGAAAAAAAATTCTGAAGAATTTAAATTTTGGTTTGATAAATTAGAATCTGTTTACGAGATTTTGCCTCAAAATGATAATGTGGAAGCGCTTTGGTTTATCAATAAATTTAATAGCAAACTGAATTATTTTTTCATTAATCCGAAAGAAAATATTAGTCCATTTTTGATTAAAGATATTTTACGCGAAATTAAATCGCATCATCATAAAATCGATAATCATCATATTTTGGTGCTTTATCTAAAAATTGCTGCCTATTATTTCTTAAACAAAGATTGGGATAATTCGTTCGAGTATTGTCAAAAAATAATCAATAGTGAAGCGTCAATTCAAGAAGATTTACATTTTTACACCTTGGTTTTGATTATGATGAATTTGTATGATTCTGGGAATGATCAAGAATTGGATACATATTCGTACAAAACGCATCAATTCTGCAAAAAGATGAAAAATAGTAATATTATTACACGAAAAATTAGTTTATTTTTTATTGAATTGAATGATTTGTACCCACATGAAAAAGTAAAAGCTTTCAGAGAATTAGATGATTTTTTGAAAGATTCGGACAATCAAAATTTGTTGCGAAGAAATACCAATTACATTAATCTTAGACGTTGGATGGAGGATAAAATTTAGACTTAAATTATCTGCATAAAATAATTTTAAAAATTTAGTGTTTATCATATATTTACATCTAAATTAACACATAAACACTATGTACCAAGATTACAAAGTTGGCGAACATAAAGCGAACAAAGGATTGCGCTTTTTAAATTTTATTATAGATTATGTATCAATCATTTTATTGACGATGCTATTTTTCGGTTTTATAGCAATTGTTATTGTGATCATTAATCCAGAAAGCGACATTATTTATCAATTAGAAAATATAAATCCTTTGATTGATAGAGTTATCACAGCCTTTTTTTATGTTTTACTAATTTTTTTATCAGAGTTTTTAACCAAAGGACGTTCATTAGGTAAATTTATTACAGGAACAAAAGTTGTGATGATTGACGGTTCTACACCTACAACGAAAGATTATTTTACAAGAAGTATTTGTAGAATAATTCCATTTGATGTTCTTACTTTTTTAGGAGAAAATGGTTGGCACGATAAAATTTCAAAAACTACAATTGTGAACAAAAAAGCTTTTGAAGCAGATTTATCACAAGCAGACAACATCGAAAGTATTGGAAAAACTGAGTTTGAATAATTTTCTATAAAATAAAATCTATTCAAATTATCTCAAAACAATAATTTATGTAAAAAATCATTGTTTTTTCTGCGTATTATTTCGCAAAAAAGGCTATTTATTAATACCTTTGCAACGTAAATATATTTTTGAGAAATGGAAAAACAACCTCAAGAGGTAGTGTTAGTTGGTGCTGGTATCATGAGTGCTACTTTAAGCATACTTCTTAAAAAAATAAATCCGGCTATTAAGATTTCTGTTTTCGAAAAATTAGATAAGATTGGATTTGAAAGCTCTGATGCTTTCAATAATGCAGGTACTGGTCACTCTGCTTTTTGTGAATTGAATTATACACCAATGGACAAAAATGGAGTGGTTAATATTGATAAAGCAATTAATATTGCAAAACAATTTGAAACTTCGAAAGAGTTTTGGTCTTACTTAGTCGAAAATAATTACGTTTCTTCTCCAGAAAAATTCTTACGTCCTACTCCACATATGTCTTTTGTTTGGGGCGATGACGATGTAAATTTCTTGAAAAAACGTTACGAAAAATTATCTCAGCATCCTTTATTTAAGGATATGGAATATTCGGATGATGTTTCTAAAATCAGAGAATGGGCTCCATTAATTGTTGACGGTAGAAAAGGTAATGAAAAAGTTGCGGCAACGCATATGAACTTGGGAACTGATGTGAATTTTGGTGAATTAACGCGTCAAATTTTCAAAGGTTTACAAGACAAAAAAGAAATCACGTTAGAAACTGAACACGAAGTAAAAGACTTAACTCGTCTTAGCAACGGAAAATGGGCAGTTAAAGTAAAAGATTTAAAATCTGGAAATAACAAAGCACTTAATGCTGATTTCGTATTTATTGGTGCAGGTGGAGGAGCAATTTTATTGTTACAAAAATCTGGAATTCCAGAATCGAAAAAATTTGGTGGCTTCCCAGTTGGTGGACAATGGTTAATTTGTCAAAACGAAGAAGTAATCAAAAAACATCATGCAAAAGTATATGGAAAAGCAAAAATTGGTGCACCACCAATGTCTGTTCCTCACTTAGATACACGTGTTATTGATGGAAAACAATCTCTATTATTTGGTCCATTTGCAACATTCTCAACAAAATTCTTAAAATACGGATCTAATTGCGATTTATTCAAATCTGTAAACTTAGGAAACGTAGGATTTTTGATGAATTGTGGATTAAACAATATCGATTTAACAAAATACCTGGTAGAACAAGTGATGTTATCTAAAGCGAAAAAAGTAGAAGAATTACAAGAATATTTTCCTGAAGCTAAACTAGAAGATTGGTTCGAACAAACTGCAGGACAACGTGTTCAAGTAATCGAAAAACAAGATGGAAAAGGAGTTTTAAAATTTGGTACAGAAATCGTAACATCTCAAGATGGAACAATGTCTGCCTTATTAGGAGCTTCTCCAGGAGCATCTACATCTGTTAGTGCAATGTTGAACTTAATGAAACAATGTTTCCCAGACTTGATGAAAAACAACTGGAACGAAGCAATCAAAGAAATGATCCCTTCTTACGGTGAAGATTTAGCACAAGCTGAATTAGTTGAAGCATCAAGAGCCCGTACAACTAAAGTGCTTAAAATTTTAGATTAAGATTTTCTTACATCATATAATTATAAATCCTGATATTCATTTGTCAGGATTTTTTTTGCACGAAACTTAAGAGCATAAAAAAAGGTTTGAGAATAAATTCTCAAACCTTTTAATTTTTTCTGAACATCTTAGTCTTTCTTGTCTTCGCTTTTGATAATTTCGTATTCAACTTGCATCACTCCTGTATTGGTGTGACCAATTTCGCTGAATGCAGCTTGACTTAAGTCTAAAACTCTAGATTTAGCGTATGGACCTCTGTCGTTGATTTCTACAACTACAGATTTACCATTTCTGATATTCGTAACTTTTACTTTCGTACCAAATGGTAAAGACTTATGGGCAGCTGTTAGTTCGTGTTTGTCATACGTTTCACCACTAGCTGTCTTGCGTCCGTGGAATTTGTCTCCATACCAAGAAACAACTCCTGTCGAGATTTTTCGAGCACTATTCTCGATAAGTTCTCCAACCAACTTTTCATCTTCAACTGATAATGTATCTTTTTTGATGGTATCATTATCAATATCGTTACTAAATCTTTTCTCAGAAGCTGGCATAATAATTGTGTCATTATTACCAGAATCCTTAAAAATTTTACCATCAGCATTTGCTATTGGAAAAATCATTAACATTGCTATAAACGCTGTAATGCTTTTCGTCATCCTTTAGATTTTTCTGATTTACTTTGCAAATTTAAGGGTATAAACAGCTTCTTATTTAGAATTATTCTAATCAATTGATTTTTAATTCTAAAATCTCTTGTGCTTTGCGAATTTAGATGCTTACAGCGATTTGTTAATTTAATGTTAAAATAAAACTATAATCCTAATTTTTTTGGGAATTATTTATTTAAATCGGATATACTATTGATTATCAATAAATAATAATTTTATATAATTTGAAGAAATTTATCTAATAAAGAAATAAAAAAGGTAAAGTGTTATAAACTTTACCTTTTCTTAATTTTTAAAGATTTAAAAATCAATTATAAACTAGCTAAAATATCTTTTACTTTAGCTGAAATTAATTTTCCTTCCGCTTTACCAGCTAATTTAGATGAAGCAGCTCCCATTACTTTTCCCATATCTTTTGGAGAAGTAGCGCCAACCTCTGCAACAATTTCTGTAATTGCAGCTGTTAATTCTTCGTCTGATAATTGAGCAGGTAAAAATTGTTGAATAACTTCTGCTTGTGCCAATTCTTTTTCAGCTAATTCAGCACGTCCATTTGCTTCGAATTGTTCAGCAGCTTCTTTACGTTGTTTTACTAATTTTTGTAATAAAGCAATTTCTTGATCTTCTGATAATTCTCCGTTAGCACCTGATGTTTTTGCTAATAATAATTCAGATTTTACAGCTCTTAAAGCTTCTAAAGCAACAGTATTTTTAGCTTTCATCGCTTCTTTTAACTGTGCCATTATTTGAGTTTCTAAATTCATTTGTTTTGCTTTTAGACTACAAATTTAAGACAAAAAAAGGCTCATCGCAAAAGCAATGAACCTTTTCTATAATAAGAATATTTTTTACGAGTGATCGTTTATTAATCTACGTTATCATGTAGAAAATTGTTTGGACGAATTTGCGTTTCGTTGTTACGATTAGTTCCTACAGAAAAATCAGAAGATTGATTATCATTACGATCAGATAAATTCAATCCTTGACGTTTATAAGCAGGAATTGCTTCGTATTCGTCTACTTGAGAATTTGTCATCGTGTTGTTGAATTTAAAATTAAATTGTTTCAAACGATTTCTTCTTTCTTCAATCATACTATTCAATTCAGGATCATTTGATTGCTCAATTGGTTGACTAAATGGATCTATAGCAACTTGTACTTCTTCAGCTTGTGGAGCAACAGAATGAGCTACATTAGATTGAACTGGCTCTACATTTCCATATCCTTCGTTCTTTGGAGCTTGATATCCAGCATAATTATTTTGAGGATAATTTGACTGTTCTGAAGCTACAGGATTAGAATATGAATTATATGTTTGATTATTATTTACATTATTCGTTGGTTCTTGCGGACGATTAAAATCTGATTTCAAACGTGGTTCGAAATCATCATAAGAACGTCTCTCTTGCACTGGCTCATCATCAATATCATCTAAAACATAACGCTTTGGAGAATTATTTTCTTCGAAAGATTCTTCTGGCGTATTGTGATAAGTTTGTTGTTGAAAACTTTGGTTAATATCTGCTTGACGATAATTATTTTGAGGAGCCTCTGGCGTTTGATTTTGTTGAGGCGTTTGTGGTGCTTGCTGAGAAGCATTAGAACGACCAAAATCTAACGTCATTGGTTTTACACGATTCACAAAAGGTTGCTCAACTGATAACGTTTTATTAATTGGTTGTTCTTCCTCTAATGTATGTACAATTTTTTGTTCCTCTTTTCCTGTATACGCCTGATCTTCTGTAGGAAAACCAGTTGCTACAACAGTTACAGAGATAGAATCTCCTAAATCTAAGTCTTCACCAATACCCATGATAATATTTGCACTATTACCAGCTTCTTGTTGAATGTAATCATTGATGATACCGATTTCATCCATTGTAATTTCGTTATTACCAGACAAAATCAATAACAATACGTTACGTGCACCCGTAATTTTGTTGTTGTTTAACAATGGAGAATCTAAAGCAGAAGAAATTGCGTCTTTCGCTTTGTTTTCACCAGAACCTTGCGCAGATCCCATGATTGCTGTACCAGAATTTTTAAGTACTGTACGCGCATCACGTAAATCGATGTTCATTGCATAGTGTTGAGTAATAACTTCTGCAATTCCTTTAGCTGCTGTTGTTAAAACCTCATCAGCTTTCGAGAAACCATTTTTGAAACCTAAGTTTCCGTATAATTCACGTAATTTATCATTGTTGATAACAATTAATGAATCGACATTTTGTCTTAATTTTTCGATACCTTTTTCGGCTTGTTCCAACCTCATTCTTCCTTCGAAAAAGAATGGCGCTGTAACAATCCCAACTGTTAAGATATCCATTTCTTTTGCAATACCAGCAATTACTGGTGCTGCTCCGGTTCCTGTACCACCACCCATTCCGGCAGTAATAAATACCATTTTAGTACCCTCGTCTAAAACAGCTTTTACATCATCCATACTTTCGATAGCAGATTGCTCTCCTACCTCAGGATTTGCTCCAGCTCCTAAACCTTCTGTTATTGCTTGTCCTAATTGAATTCTTGTTGGTACTGGACTATTTGCTAATGCTTGAGAGTCCGTATTACAAATTACAAATTCTACACCTGCAATTCCTTGTTCAAACATGTAGTTTACGGCATTACTACCTCCACCACCTACTCCGATTACTTTGATAGCTTGAGATCGGCTCTTTGGTAAGTTGAACACAATATCTCCTGTTAACATATCACTCATATTCTTCTTATTAAATTGATTCGTAATTTATTCTAGTTTATTCTTATTATTCAGTTTCGTTGATCATTTGGATAAATTTATCCGTCCATTTCGAAAAGAAATTTTTCTTTTCTGGTTTAGATTTAGCTTCTTTCTTTTCACCAATTTCTTGATCCAAGAATTCGTCTACTACTTCTTCTCTTTTTGGTTTTTGGATAATTTCTTCCTCAACAACAATTTCAGCTTTCACAGTCTTAGTTTGTTGTGTTGGTTGAATTCCAATTTCTAATTCTTCTTGGTTATTTAAATTATTAATAACTGGTTTTTCATAAATTTCGTGCTGATAATTCGCCGCTAATTCTTCTAAACCTTTCATTAATAATCCAACAGATGTTGCATATTCTGGTCCGCTAATTTCCTCAGCTTTTGCACCAACAATATGTTCGTTAGAGTATCCAATTCTTACATCCATTCCTGTTACATATTCTGTAAGTTGACGAATGTGTTTCAATTTAGATCCACCACCTGTTAAAACGATTCCTGCAATCAATTTTTTGTTTTGATCTTCGCAACCGTAGTTTTTCAATTCCAAATATACTTGTTCCAAAATTTCCTGCACACGTGCATGAATAATTTGTGACAATCTTTTTAATGATATTTCTTTTGCTTCGCGTCCTTTTAAACCAGGAATCGATACAATTTCAGTTTCTTTATTTTCTCCTGGCCAAGCAGAACCAAATTTTTCTTTTAAAGCTTCGGCTTGCTTTCCAATAATAGAACATCCAACTTTAATGTCTTCTGTAATCACATTTCCTCCAAACGGAATAACAGATGTGTGACGAATAATATTATCCTTAAAAATTGCAATATCCGTTGTTCCACCACCTATATCAATCAATGCAACACCAGCTTCTTTCTCTTCTTCGCTAAGCGCAGCACTAGATGATGCAATTGGTTCTAAAGTAATACTTGCCAAACGTAAACCAGCAGCTTTTACACAACGTGCAATATTTCGGATGGATGAAACTTGTCCTACAACCACATGGAAATTAGCCTCTAAACGGCTTCCGTACATACCGATTGGTTCGCGGATTTCACCTTCGTTATCAACCTTAAATTCTTGAGGAAGAACATGGATAATTTCTTCTCCAGGTAACATGACCAATTTGTAAACTTGATTTGTTAATAACTTTAAATCATTATCATCAATCACGTCTTCTGAATTGGTACGAGTAATGTAATCGCTATGTTGTAAACTACGAATATGTTGTCCGGCAATACCAACAGTAACATCAGTAATTTTGACACCAGATGATCTTTCAGCCTTATCAATTGCCTCTTTTATCGAGTTAATGGTTTGTGTAATATTATTTACAACACCTCTGTGTACACCTAAGCTTTTTGCTTGTCCGTGTCCAAGAATTTCGATTTTTCCGTTCTCATTTTTTCGTCCGACAAGCGCTACAATCTTTGTAGTCCCTATGTCTAAGCCAACTGCAATCTTACTATTGTTCTCCATTTTTTATTCGTTTGGTTGCTACAACTTGGTTTACAAATTTCAAGCTCAATTTTTCATAATCTTCAGTTCCTATAAAATCAATGTATTGATTATAGAATAATTTTAGATTATGTAACTTCTGTTCAAAGTTGTTTAAAGTTCCTAATTCTATATAATAGTTTCCTGTGTTTACAATTAAATTAAAAGAACGTTGTCCCACTTTTTGAATGGCTATGATGTGATTTTTTAATAAATCGTCAGCTTTCAAAGCTTGAACAAATTTACTCAAATCTTCATATTCATTCGGTTTTACATCACCAGAAACTAAAATTACATCCGCTGAATTTAATTTAGATAAAGGCATTTTTCCGCCTTTTGTTGTCAAATAAAATTCATTTTTCAGCGTCTTTATTCTTGCTACTGCTGAGTTTGCTTTTATGTCAAGTCGTAAATGTCCGTTGATATCTTTACTGACTTGTACAGAATCCACAAAAGGACTCTCACTTACTTTTTGTTCGATTTCTTTTACATTCACCTCTCGTAGAGATTGTTTCAGAATGTCTTTTCCATCTTTGTTGATAATTTCTCTTATCGATTCATCATTAATAAAATAATTATCAACTGGCTGAACAAACGCCACGTCAATTTTTTTCACAGTACGCGAAGCATTCTTAATTACCGTAAAACTAATCAAACCGATTAGCAAGGCAACTCCAAAAATCACTTTTATGATTTTCAATTTACGCTTCACTTAACCACTCTTTTATTGGTTTAACAATTGTATCAATATTTCCTGCTCCAACAGTCAATAATACATCAAAATCTTGTTTTTTGATGTTTGCTAAACTATCTTCTAATGAAGATACTATTTTTTCATTTAAATTCACCTTTTCTAGCAACCAATTTGAAGTAATTCCTTCGATTGGTAACTCTCTGGCAGGATAAATGTCTAATAAAATCAAACTATCTAACTGCGATAAACTTTGTCCAAACTCTTCTGCGAAATCTCTTGTACGTGTAAATAAGTGAGGCTGAAATACTCCCAACACTTTTTTACCCGGATAAAGTTCACGAACTGAACGAATTGCTGCATTCAATTCTGTTGGATGATGTGCATAATCGTCGATGTAAATTTTTCCATTTGCTTCGAAACGATTAAAACGTCTTTTAACTCCAACAAAAGTTGATAAAGCTTCTTTAATTTTATCATGAGGAACACCCATATAATCTGCAACAGCCAAAGCCGCAACCGCATTTTCCATATTGTGATGGCCTGGTAATAAAATTCCAACGTCTGTCAATGAACCGTTTGGCGTTTTTACATCAAACACATAATGTCCATCAATAATTCTTACATTGTGTCCATCATAATCTGCGTCCAAATCTACTCCATACGTAAAAGCTCCTTCGAAAGGCAAACCTTTGTGAACAAATAATTTTTCTTCCACAATTGCCGCAAATTCTTGAAACGATTTTTTCACTTCATCACGCTCACCATAAATATCCAAATGATCTGCATCATCACTTGTGATAATCGCTAATTTTGGAGAAAGACGTAAGAAAGAACGGTCAAACTCATCGGCTTCTGCAACTGTATATTTAGATCCATTTAAGATGATATTCGAATCGTAATTTTCTGCAATACCACCTAAAAAAGCTGTACATTCTACATTCGCAACTTTTAGGATATGTCCTAAAATAGATGAAGTCGTTGTTTTTCCATGTGTTCCCGCAACACCAATATTGTATGTATGTTTGGTAATTTCACCTAACACTTCTGAACGTTTCATGACTTTAAAATCATTCACTAAAAAATAATTTAGTTCTGAATGATCTTTTGGTACTGCTGGCGTATAAATTACCAACGTATTTTTTGGATTAATTCCTGCTGGAATTAACTCGATGTTATCTTCAAAATGAATATCAATTCCTTCAGCAATCAATTCAGTTGTTAACTCGGTTTGTGTTTTGTCATAACCTACAACTTCTTTTCCGATTGACTTGAAGAAACGTTCCAAAGCACTCATTCCGATTCCTCCTGCACCGATGAAATAATAATATGT
The DNA here is from genome assembly GCF_002472765.1 of Empedobacter sp. UBA7252. NCBI lineage: Bacteria > Pseudomonadati > Bacteroidota > Flavobacteriia > Flavobacteriales > Weeksellaceae > Empedobacter > Empedobacter sp. UBA7252. The sequence continues at coordinate 19,982 of NZ_DKSQ01000011.1, read as the reverse complement.
TTTATCTAAAATATTCATTATAATAAATTCAATAATATATCTACAATCTTTTTTGTTGCGTACGGTTTCCCTAATTGCTTAATGTTTTGAGATAATTTATTTTTTAATTCTTCATTATTCGCCAAAGCAATTACTTCTTTGACTAAAATTTGTTTTGCATCTGCATCTTTCACCATGATCGCTGCATCCTTTTCAACCAATGCTTGTGCATTTTTGGTTTGATGATCTTCTGCCGCTGTTGGCAATGGAAGCAAAATAGTTGCTTTTCCTACAATACACAATTCCGAAATCGCCATTGCTCCTGCACGAGAAACAATCATATCCGAAGCTGCATAAGCATCTTTCATGTTGAAAATAAATTCGGTTACATGAATCGTTGGATATTTATCGCCAACCAAATTTTTGATTTTTTGATAATCTAACTTTCCTGTTTGCCAAATCAATTGAACGCCACTTGCAACAAATTCGTCAAGGTTTTCTAACCAAGCATTGTTCATTGCTCTTGATCCTTGTGAACCACCAACTGATAAAATAGTTGGTTTTTCTGGATCTAATCCAAAAGCTGAAATTGCTTCTGCTTTTGAAGGTAAATTTTGAAAAATTTCGGCACGAATAGGATTTCCTGTGTAATGCACTTTTTCTTGCGGAAACTGAGAAATTCCTTCGTAAGCTGTACAAATAGCACTAGCTTTATTTTTCAAAATTTTGTTGGTAACTCCTGGAAACGAATTCTGTTCTTGTAATAAAATCGGAACATTTTTACTTCCCGCTACCCACAACATTGGTCCACTTGCATAACCTCCTGTACCAACAGCTAAATCTGGCTGAAAATCTTTGTAGATTTTCTTTGCAAGATTTAAACTTTTTATCAATTTGAAAGGGAACTTTAAATTCGCTTTCATGTTACTTCTATCAAATCCAGAAATTGGTAAACCTTTTATGTCATACCCAACTTTTGGCACTTTTTCCATTTCCATTCTTCCTTCTGCTCCAACGAACAAAATTTGTGCATCTGGCAAACGACGTTTTATTTCGTCTGCAATTGCAATGGCTGGATAAATATGTCCACCTGTTCCTCCGCCGCTTATTAAAACTTTAGGCGATGTCTTCGATGTATTCTTCACTTAATACTTTTCTATCTTGTTCTAATTCTTCTTGCGATTTAATCTGAGTACTTACACTCAAAATTATTCCGAACGAAATACATGTCATCCAAATGGATGTTCCTCCGTAACTAATCATTGGCAATGGTTGCCCTGTTACAGGAATTAAATTAACCGCTACCGCCATGTTTACCATCGCTTGTATAATAATTGGTAAGCCCACTGCAAATACAAGTAGCGTACCAAAAACGGTATGAATTTTAGATGCGATGATACAAATCCGTATTAAAATCAGAAGGAAAATTCCGATTAATAGAATTGCACCAATTGCACCATATTCTTCTACAATAATCGCGAAGATAAAATCGGATGATGACTGCGGTAAAGTTTGTTTGAAAACACTTTTTCCTGGTCCAGCCATTTCATTCAATCCTCTCGCAATTGCAGCTTTTGCGTGTAAAACTTGATAACTTTCTAATCCAGAATCGTCATTAAATTTCTCGATACGTGACATCCATGTGTGCACACGAGAATTTGTTACTAAATCTGGTCGAGATAAAGCCATCCACACGAATCCGCCACCGAGTATTAAACCTACTCCGGCAATTGTAAATAAATATTTGAATGGAAATCCACCAATAATCAACAATATTCCGCACATTCCAGCTAACATCAACGCTGTTGAACCATTAGAAGGAAAGATTAATCCTACAATTACAATAATTGGTAAGAATAATGGAACTGCTGTATTTTTCCATGTATATTCTTTGTCTCTATTTTTTGTTAAATAACGAGCTATATAAATCAACAACGCTTGCGAAGCAATCATCGAAGGCTGAATACCAATTCCAGTCCCTGGAATAGTTAACCAACGCGCAGCATTTGCACCTCCAATGGTTTGTCCTTGTACGAGTGTTATTGCCAAAACTCCAGAAAGTATAACAACCGCTGTTAAAGCAAACAAACCAAACCAACGATAATCAATACGTTGTAATCCATAAATGATAAATAAACCAATTAATAAAATCACAGCGTGCTTACCTAAATGCCCAAAAATAGTTCCCGATCCTACCGTATACACCAAGTTAGAACTTGCAGAATAAACAGGTAAGAACGAAAATAGTGCTAACAATAAAATGAAAGCCCAAAGCGGTTTATCGCCTTTAAAATATTTTTGTACGATGTTAGACATTGGTTGGTTATGTTATTATAATTTGCGTACGTTTTCTTTAAATTGATCTCCACGATCTTCGTAACCTTTGAACAAATCGAAACTTGCACAAGCTGGTGACAGAAGAACCGTTTCTCCTTTTGTTGCTAATTTATATGATTGTTCTACACAATCTTTCATTGTATTTGTTTCAACAATTGTATCGATATATGGACTGAAAAAATCAACAATTTTTGCGTTATCAACACCTAAACAAACAATTGCTTTCACTTTCTTTTTCACGAAAGGTAAAACTTCGTTGTAATCGTTTCCTTTATCAGTTCCTCCAACAATCCAAACAACTGGTTTCGTCATACTTTCCAAAGCAAAATATGTTGCATTCACATTTGTTGCTTTAGAATCGTTGATAAAATCTATTCCTCCAATTGTCAAAACAGGCTCTAAACGATGTTCAACCGATTTAAAATCAGACAAACTCTTTTTTAGTTCCTCATTATTGATATCAATAATTTTTGCAGCTACAGCCGCAGCCAATGAATTAGAAACATTGTGTTTACCAATTAATCCTAAATCATTCACTAACATTGTAAAATCACCATTCGAATCGTTCACACGGAACAATTCATTGTTTGCGTATGCTTCATTTGTTGCATCCATCATTGTGAACGGTTTGCGATGAGCTCGAATATCAATCTTATCAATCATCTCCATTGTTTTTGGATCATCCAAATTGTAGATAAAATAATCGTTTTCATCTTGGTTTTCAGTAATTCTGAATTTAGCCTTTGCATACAAATCAAACTGATAATTGTATTGGTCTAAATGATCTGGTGTAATGTTCAGTAAAATTGCAACATACGGTTTGAAATCTATTTTGATATCATCTAACTGAAAACTACTTACTTCTAGTACATAATAATCGAAGTTATCTTCAGCTACAGATTTTGCAAAACTTTTTCCGATGTTGCCACCTAATCCTACATTTAATCCAGCTTGCTTTAGGATATGGAACATCAAACTTGTTGTTGTTGTTTTTCCATTAGATCCTGTAATCGCAATAATTTTTGCATCTGTATAACGAGACGCAAATTCAATTTCAGAAATAATTGAAATTCCTTTCGCTTCTAATTTCTGAATTAGCGCTGATTTTTTTGGAATACCTGGACTTTTCATTACTTCATCGGCATTCAGAATTAATTCTTCTGTGTGCTGACCTTCTTCATAAGCAATTCCGTGCTCCTCCAAAAGTTGTTTATACTTGTCTTTTATTTGTCCCATGTCCGAAAGAAAAACATCAAAGTTTTCTTTCTTCGCTAGAATAGCTGTTCCTACGCCACTTTCTCCTCCTCCTAAAACGACAAATCTTTTCATTTTTTATCTAATCTTTAAGGTAATAATACTAATTACCGCTAAAATGATTCCGATGATAATTGCACGCACCACGATTTTACTTTCGTGATAACCTAACTTCTGAAAATGGTGATGTAGAGGAGACATCAAAAAGATTCTACGACCTTCACCAAATTTCTTTTTCGTGTACTTGAAATAAGACACCTGTAACATTACTGATAAACTTTCTGCGAAAAATATTCCACACAAAATTGGTAATAATAATTCTTTACGAACGATAATTGCTAAAACAGCAATAATTCCTCCGATTGTTAAACTTCCTGTATCTCCCATGAACACTTGAGCTGGATAGGTATTATACCAAATAAATCCTATCAAACCTCCAAGGAAAGCTCCACAGAAAATCAAGACTTCTTCTGAACGCGGAATAAACATAATGTTCAAATAATCGGCGAACATTAAATTTCCGGAAACGAAAACAAACATCGAGATTGCCGCCATAATCACAGCCGAACTACCTGCTGCTAAACCGTCGATTCCATCTGTTAAATTTGCTCCATTCGAAACTGCTGTAATGATAAAAATTACTGCAAAAATAAAAATCGCTGCAACCGCCCATGTTGGTCGATCTTGCGCATCCATCCAAAATAAAATATCAGAATAGTTAAATTCATTTCCTTTCACGAAAGGCATTGTTGTTTCTAACGTTTTTTCTTCTGAACCAAATTTTATTTGTCGGCTGTATTCTGTTTGTTCTGTTCCTACAGGCGTTTTTACTCTATTTTCTTGATGTTTTACAGTCACTGTTGGACTGAAATAAAGCATTAATCCAACTACAACTCCAAGACCAACTTGTCCTAAAATTTTAAATTTACCTTGTAAACCTTCTTTGTTTTTTCTAAAAACTTTGATGTAATCGTCTAAAAAACCAATCACACCTAACCAAATTGTTGAAACCAACAAAATAATAATGTAAATATTATCTAATCTCGCAAAAAGTAAAGTCGGAATTAATGTCGCCAAAATGATGATTAAACCACCCATTGTTGGCGTTCCTGCTTTTTCGATTTGTCCTTTTAAACCTAAATCACGAACAATTTCGCCCATTTGTTCTTTACGTAAATAACTGATGATTCGTTTTCCGTAAAACAAACTGATGAACATTGCCAATAAAATTGCCATTCCCGCGCGGAAAGACGTGTATTGAAACATACGCGCTCCTGGAAAATGGATACCTTCTAAATAATCAAATAAATAGTATAACATTCTTTATTTGTTCAATATTTTACTCAATTCTGATGCAACTTCTACATCAGAAAAATGTGTTCTTACTCCGTTAATTTCTTGATACGTCTCGTGACCTTTTCCCGCTATTAAAATAATATCTTTTGGTTCGGCCATTTTAAGTGCTGTTTTTATAGCTTCTTTTCGATCTGTAATCTTCAAGGTGCGATTATAAAATTGTGCTTTTACACCAACTTCCATCTCACGAAGAATTTCTTCTGGATCTTCTGTTCTTGGATTATCTGATGTAAAAATGGCAAGATTAGATTTTTCGCTCGCGATATCCGCCATTTCAGGACGTTTTGTTTTATCACGATCTCCACCGCAACCTACAACTGTTATTAATTTTTCATTTTTGGTACGAATTCCTTCTATTGTATCCAATACATTTTCTAACGCATCAGGCGTATGTGCATAATCTACGATTACGATAATTCCTGATTCTGTTTTGAATGTTTGAAAACGACCATCAACATTTCCAAGTGTGCTCAACGCTTTTAGAACTTCTAATTCATCTTGTCCTAAAATTGACGCTACACCAAAAACTAATAATAAATTATATGCATTGAATTGACCAATTAATGATGTCCAGAATTCTTTTCCATTGAATTCTAATTGCATTCCATCAAATTGGTGTTCAATAATTTTTCCTTTAAAATCTGCATCAGTTTTTAGCGCATACAATTTTTTCGTAGCAACTGTATTCTGAAGCATTACTTTTCCGTTTTTATCATCTGCATTCGAAATTGCCGTAGACGTTTTTGGCAAATCGTCGAAGAATTTCTTTTTTGCTGCAAGATAATTTGCAAACGTTTTGTGATAATCTAAATGATCGTGTGTGATATTCGTAAATCCAGCCACTTCAAAATGCAAACCAGCAATTCTATTTTGATGAATTCCGTGCGAAGAAACTTCCATAAAAGCAAATTCGCATCCTCTATCTACCGCTTCGCGAAACATTTTGTTCAATGTCAAAATATCTGGCGTTGTATGGGTAGACGGAATCACTTCACCATCAATCACAATTTTAATCGTCGAAATTAATGCACAAGCATAACCTAATTTTGTAAACAATTCGTACAACAAAGTTGTCGTTGTTGTTTTTCCATTCGTACCTGTAACTCCAACAAGTTTTAAATCTTTTGTTGGATTTCCATAAAAGTTAGAAGCTAAAATTCCTAATGCAATCGTTGAATTTTCAACTTTCACATACGTTATTCCATCAACTAAATTTTCTGGCAAAACTTCGCAAACAATTGCTTTAGCACCTAAACCAATCGCTTTTTCTATATACTGATGACCGTCAACTGTAACTCCATTTACAGCAACAAAAACATCATCGTTTGATACTTTTCTTGAATCAAATTGAATATTATTGACTTCAACTTTTGTTGAACCAATCGTTTCTGAGATGGAAACTTTATATAATACATCAACTAAATTTCTCATCCTTCCAACATTAAATAAATTGTCTCACCCTTCTTAAATCTTGTTCCCGCAGGAATGGATTGATTTGTTACTTTTCCAAACCCTGAATATTGTACATCTAACCCTAAATTTTCTAATACCGGAATTGCTTTAGATCCTGTATGACCAGTCACATTTGGCACTATATTTTTAGAATTACTAACATTAATATCATCTCCTTTTTTAAACTCTTTCACCGCGTTCTTTTTTACTAAATCGCGTGGCAAAGGTATGGGAGTTTTTGAATATACCCAATCGGCAATTTTCTTAAAAACCGGAGCAGTTACACTACCTCCATAAAACCCTTTGGCTGTATTTGGCTTGTGCACAACAACAATACAAGAATACTTTGGTTTTTCTGCTGGAAAATATCCTGCGAATGATGCACGATATTGCATTCCTTTACCGTCTCGCTTCCAATAATCAACACGAGCAGTACCTGTTTTACCAGCAATATCGTAATTACTATTACTAATAATACGTCCCGTTCCTTGTTCTACTGCTCCTCGAAGCATTTCTTGCATTTGTTTTACATTTTCCAAAGAAGTTAATTGATCAACCAAAACAACTGGTTCGAAAATTTTATCAGGTTCACCTTTACGTGTGATTTTATCCATAAATAATGGTTTCAACATTTTACCATTATTTGCCACTGCGTTGTAGAAAGTCACAATTTGAATTGGAGTTAACTGTAAACCATATCCATAACCCATTACAGGTAACGTAATATTACTCCAAGATTTACTATCTGGACGGTGCATAATTGGACTTCCTTCTCCAAGAATATCAACTCCAAGAGGCGAAGTCATATGCCATTTATCCATTTTTTTGAAGAAAGCTTTTGGATTTTCTCCGTAATATTTATTTATAATTTTAGCTGTACCAATGTTAGACGATTTTTTCATCACGCCATCTACAGTCAATGTTCCGTATCCGTGTGTATCTGTAATCGTACGACCATAGAATTTATAACTTCCACCTCCCGTTTCTACTGTCGAGTTTTTATTAATAAAACCATCATCCATTGCTGCAAGCAACGAAACTGTTTTGAAAGTAGATCCTGGTTCTGCAGCTTCACCAACCGCATAATTATAATCGTCTATATATGTTCCATCTTTTTTACGAGATAAATTCACAATTGCACGAACTTTCCCTGTCTGAACTTCCATCACGACTACACTTCCGTGTTGCGCCTCAAATTCAGAAAGTTGTTTGTACAAAGCATCGTAAGCAACCATTTGTAAATCGGCATCTATTGTTGTGTAAACTGATGAACCCGCTTGGGGCTCTTGCTCCCAACTTTTCATTGGTTTCCATTTTCCACGTCCCATAAATTGCTCCCAACGACGACCTTCAATACCGCTTAATAAGTCAGAATAAGCTCCTTCTAACCCAACTTTTCCGCGTTGATCATCGTAACCAATTGTACGAACACCAATGTCTTGAACAATTAATTCTCGTTTTGACTCAGTTTCATGAATAAATCCACCTTTGTTTTGACCTTTGTTGAAGATTGGAAATTTTTTGATGCGTTGATATTGCTCATAATCCAAATCTTTTACTAACATCATGTAGCGATTCTTCTTTTTACGTTCTGTCGAAAATTTGTCGTAAAAATAAGAAGGTGATTTTGTAAACATCTTACCTAAAGAATCGGCAAGATTGTGCATTTCTGTTTTAAATAATTCATCTTTGATCACCGTCAAATCCACATAAACATTGTGTTTTGTAACAGTTGTAGCCATTAATGCGCCATTAGAAGCATATAAATTACCACGCTCCGCCGTAACGGTATCTAATCTAAAATTATTCTTTTCAGCAAAACGCTCTAATTCAACCCCTTCTACAATATTAATTCGAAACATAAAAACAATAATAAAGATGGCCCAAATCGCTAGCGCGCCGGCAAATACCCATCCTTTGATGACAATATTGTTTTTATTTTTCGCTGACTTCGTCATAAACTTTGTCTACTATATAATAAGGTTGTTTATCTGGAATTTTCAAACCATACACTGCTGTACGCTCCAAAATTTCCGTTTCTAATTGCATACGCATCAAATCGCGATGCTTATCTGTATATTGAGATTTTAAATCTTCTACTTTATCTTGTAATTCAGCGATTCGAACCACTTTACGATCAACTAAATGCGAACTCGAAATACTCAAAAAAGCCAAACCTACCAGATACAACATGAACTTCCAGTTTTGTTCTGAGCCAGTTTTGATTAAAAACTCACCTCTCAACAAACCTGTAAAAGTTTTTTTCTCTGGTAATATTTTTTTCTTTTTTGCCATTCCTATTTCTTAATCCTCATTACGAACCGCAATACGCATTTTCGCACTACGCGCTCTTGGATTTTCATTAATTTCTTCTTGCGTTGGCACAATCACCTTTGATTGTAAAGGTTTGAAAGGTGCCGACCAATTTCCAAAAACATCACGTTCAGGTTCACCTTCAAACATTCCGTTTTTCATGTAGCGTTTTGTTAAACGATCTTCTAACGAATGATACGAAATAATCACCAAACGACCACCTGGTTTTATCACTTCTCCACATTGCGTTAACATCTCTTTCAATGCAGCCATTTCATCATTTGCTTCGATTCGTAATGCCTGAAACATTTGAGCGAAAAATTTATTTTCTTTCATTTTTGGAATGAATGAAAAAATTTGCTTCAACTCATCAATTGTATTAATTTGTTTATCTGCTCTTGCTTTCACAACTTCTCTCGCCAAACGATACGAACCTTGCAATTCTCCAAAATCATAAAAAACACGAGCAAGATCTTCTTCTTCGTATTCATTAATAATTGTTTTGGCAGAAAGTTTTGCATTCTGATTCATTCGCATATCCAATTCTCCATCAAAGCGAGTTGAAAAACCACGTTCTGGCGTATCAAACTGATGAGAAGAAACTCCCAAATCACCCAAAACACCATCCACTTGTTTTATTCCACGAAATCTTAAATTATTTTTCAAGAATCTAAAATTTTGCTCAACTAACTCAAATCGATTATCATCAATTTTATTGCGAACCGCATCCACATCTTGATCAAATGAAAATAATTTTCCATTTTGATCCAAACGACTTAATATTTCACGTGAGTGACCTCCACCCCCGAACGTACAATCTACATATATACCTGATTCGTTAATAATTAACGCATCAACACTATCTTTTAATAATACTGGATTATGATATTCACTCATCTTCTCCTAAATTTCCCATTACATCTTCTGCCAAAGAAGCAAAATCTAAATCATCTACATTAATCGACTCTTCATATTTGTCTTTATCCCAAATCTCGATCATGTTTACAGAAGAATTAAGAACTACTTCTTTATTAATTTCTGCAAATTTCACTAAATCTTTTGAAATCTGTAGCCTTCCATTCGCATCAACTTCGACAATTTTTAATCCAGCCGTAAAAATTCTAATAAAATCATTGTTTTTCTTCACAAATCGATTCAATTTATTCAAATCATTCATCACTTTTTCCCATTCTTTCATAGGGTGCAGTTCTAAACAATTTTGAAACACAGATCTTTTCAACACAAAGCCATCTTCCAAACATTCAGCAAGTTGTTTCTTCAAACCCGCTGGTATTGGGAGCCTACCCTTTGTATCTACCTTACACTCATATGTTCCAATTAATGAATTCATGATAGAATTTTTCCAAAAATAAATAAAATATTACCACAAATTACCATTTTTTACCACTTTTATTGAAATAGTTATCAACAATTTAAAATTTAGTATCAGATAGTTATGTTTTTTCTAACGCTAACCCCATGTATAAAATGAGAAATAATGTTTATATAGACCTTGTTTTGATAAGTGATTAATATGGATTGTTAAAGTTTTTCATATAAACCACGAAAAAAAAAATATAATTAATTAAATTTGTCGACTTAATATCGAGTAAATGTTTTTTAGCTTAAAGAAAAAAGATAAGTTCTCTTACATAGAAGAAGGAGAAGGACAACCAATTGTTTTGCTTCATGGATTAATGGGTGAACTTAGCAATTTCAGCTCACTTACAAATTATTATGCACAAAGAGGATATAAGGTTTTCGCACCAGAATTGCCATTATATTCTTTATCTGTCATCAATACTAATATCAAAAATATTGCAAAACATGTTGCAAATTTTATTGAAGAAGTCGTTAAAGAACCAGCTATTTTAGTTGGAAATTCTTTAGGAGGACATATTGGTTTGATGGTTTGTCACAGACATCCAGAATATGTAAAAGCACTTTGTTTAACAGGAAGTTCTGGTTTGTACGAAAAATCTTTTGGAGAAACTTATCCAAAACGTGGTAATTACGAATATGTAGAACGTAAAACGCGCGAAGTTTTTTACGATCCTGCTATCGCGACAAAAGAAATTGTAGATGATGTTTTTGACACTGTAAATGACAGAAATAAAGCTATCAAAACTTTATATATCGCAAGAGACGCGATCAAATCTAACATGAAAGATGATTTAAAAGACATCAAAATGCCTGTTTGTTTGATTTGGGGAAAACAAGATAATGTAACTCCACCAGAAGTTGCAATAGAATTTGAAGAAGAATTACCAGACGCTTCTTTATTTTGGATTGATAAATGTGGGCACGCTCCAATGATGGAACACCCTGAATTATTCAACGAAATTTTATACAAATGGCTAATCGAAAAACAATTAGATCCAGCCACTAAAGCATAATTATGATTAAAAAAGCTGAATTCGTAAAAAGTTCGCAAAAATATACAGATTGTCCAGATCCTTTCAAACCAGAATACGCATTTATTGGGCGTTCTAATGTTGGAAAATCATCATTAATCAATATGTTAGCAGATAAAAAAGCATTAGCTAAAACTTCTGCAACTCCAGGTAAAACTCAATTGATTAATACATTCGAAATGGACGATACTTGGTATTTAGCCGATTTACCAGGTTATGGTTTTGCTAAAGCACCAAAAGGTGTTCGTGGTGGTTTCAATAAAATGATTTATGATTACATTGAGTTTCGTAAAAACTTGGTCAATGTTTTTTTATTGATTGATTCTCGACACACGCCTCAAAAAATAGATTTACAGTTTATGGAATGGTTAGGAAACAAACAAATTCCGTTTGCGATTGTGTTTACAAAATTAGACAAACTAACGAGTACACAAATGCAAAAAAACTTGAATCACTACAAAAACGAGTTATTAAAAACTTGGGAAGAATTACCAAAAATATTTACAAGTTCGGCTTCGAGTAAAATTGGTAAATTAGAAATCTTAGGCTACATTGATAGTTTGAACGAACATCTTGTAGACGAGTTTAAGAAAGAACAATACAAAAAAGAATATTAAAAAAGTCGGAACATAGTTCCGACTTTTTTGTTTATTACTCTCCTAATTCAGCAGATTTTGTTTTCAAATCATTGATACAAGGTTCTATTAATTTCATTAATCGTTCTTGTAATTCAGGTGTTGGATTATTCATTTGCATCATTTCTGTATATGTAAATTCATCCATCATTTTATCTGTCGAACAGTCACAATATTTTGTAATCAGCTCTTTTTTAGCCGCAGATATCCCTGGTGTTATTGCCGCTTGTTCACAAGCCGTCATTGCCTGAGCTTTTTGCTCTGTATTGTTTTTATCAGCTTTCAAATTACAGCTAATAATGGTTAATCCAAAGATTAATCCTAAAATAATTTTATCCATAGGTAATAGATTTTAATCTTGTTAAGATAATGATTATTAATTATTTCACAAAATTATTCACAGCTTCAACATAACCTGGTAAACCTTTTCCTGAAATAATTTTTAGACAACTTTCACCTGTTACACTATTTTTTCTGAAATCTTCGCGCGCATAAATATCCGAAATATGAACTTCTATCACTTTAGTCGTAATCGCTTTTATCGCATCTGCAATCGCATACGAATAATGCGTATACGCACCAGCATTCAAGATAATTCCGTCATATTTAAAACCAATTTCGTGCAATTTATCAATAATATCTCCTTCGTGATTTGATTGAAAATAATGCAACGAAACTTCTGGAAATTGCTTTCTCAATTCATGTTCAAAAAAATCTTCGAAAGTTTGAGTTCCATAAATCTCTGGTTCGCGAACACCAAGTAAATTTAAATTAGGTCCGTTTATAATTTGTATTTGTTTCATTCTCTTTATTTTATAAATATAAATTCCTTTTTTAGATCGAAAAAGCTTAATTTTTTCTTTTTTTTAATCAATTTTTTACTTTTTATTAAGTTTTGGCACAAACCTTGTGTATATACAATCACCAACCTATTATCATATAAAACCAATCTAAACCAAAAAAATCAACCAAACCTTAAAATCTCAGTTAATCAAGATTAACTGAGATTTTTATTTTTAATACCCATACTTACCTTTCCACTTTTGATTAAGCGATTGTTTATCTACTTGCTCACGTTTATTATTTCCTGGTTCATAAAATGTAATTCCAGAAATTTCATCAGGCAGAAATTCTTGTTCAGTAAAATTCCCTGGAAAATCGTGCGAATATTTATACTCTTTTCCATAATCCAAATCTTTCATCAGCTTAGTTGGTGCATTTCGTAAATGCAACGGAACAGGTAAATCCCCTGTTTGTTTCACAACTTGTTGCGCTTTACCAATCGCTAAATAGGTTGCATTACTTTTTGGAGAATTCGCCAAATAAACCGCACATTGACTCAATAAAATACGAGATTCTGGATAACCAATCACCGAAACAGCTTGAAATGTATTATTCGCCAAAATCATCGCTGTTGGATTTGCATTTCCCACATCTTCGGAAGCTGAAATCAACATTCTTCGCGCAATAAATTTCAAATCTTCACCACCTTCAATCATTCGAGCTAACCAATAAACCGCTCCATTTGGATCTGAACCACGAATCGATTTGATAAAAGCTGAAATAATATCATAATGTTGTTCACCCGTTTTATCATAACGCGCTAAATTTTGCTGAATACGTTCATGCACAATTTCATCGTTGATGATGATTTTATCAGTTGGAGAAAAACTATTAATTACCAACTCCAAACCATTCAATAATTTTCTTGCATCACCGCCCGAATATCTTAATAATGCATTTGTTTCAACTAATTCAATATTTAATTTAGATAAAATTGCATCTTTTTTTATAGCTCGTTCAATTAAATCAACTAAATCTTCTTTTTCAAGATGTTTTAACACATAAACTTGTGCACGCGAAAGCAAAGCTGGAACAACTTCGAAACTAGGATTTTCGGTTGTTGCTCCAATCAACGTGACCAAACCAGTTTCTACCGCACCCAACAAACTATCTTGCTGCGATTTATTGAAACGATGAATTTCATCTATAAATAAAATCGGATTTTTCGTTCCCGAAAACAAATTTTGATTCTTTGCTTTTTCAATTACTTCACGCACTTCTTTCACACCAGAATTTATGGCGCTCAACGTATAAAATGGTCGATCAGTTAATTCGGAAATCAATTGAGCTAGTGTCGTTTTTCCTGTCCCTGGCGGTCCCCAAAAAATCATCGAAGCAATCATATCATGTTGCAACATCATTTTTATTGGTCCGTTTTCGCCCACCAAATGCTTTTGATTAATGTATTCTTCAAGCGTTTTTGGACGCATTCTTTCAGCTAAAGGCGCATTCATAAAATCTTGTTTAGATTTCAAAGTTAGGGAATGTTTTGTCAAAATGAATGATTTTTTGGGCGACATATTTTGGCATTTAGATTTATTTTCTTTGTGTTAGAATAAAAATTAAAATGATGAAGAAAGCGTTAGAATGTGCTTTAATTTTAACAAGAAAGCACCAACTTTTGGGTGATAAAATTGCTTTATCAACTGATTATTTGAAAAAGATTGAACTAAAAGATAAACAATCAGAAATCAATAAACAAATGATTGAGTTTTTGGTCGAATTGCAAGAATTTGTAGAATTTATCAGAGTAAATCAAGAACTTAGATTGATGTATGTTGAATTGGTGAATTATTATTTCACACAAATTCATCATCAAATTAATTTTTATGAAATAGAATTGGACCGTTTAGAATTTGAATCAAAATTCTCAATCAATATGATTAATCAATTTAATCAAAACGAAAAAAATAATGAAATAAATTCTGTTCAAGAAAAACTAAATTTATACTACACGATTATTAATTCGTAGAAAAACGTTTTCGGCATAATTTTTTATTGTAAATTCGACTTAATATTTAGAATTTGAAATGAAAAAATTAACTATGTTTTTTAGCTTAATGATTTTATCATTAAGTTTTGCATTTGGTCAACAAACTGAAAAACCAAAAATTTATAGCGAAGAAGCAAATCCGAAAGTAGATATTGCGAATGCGGTACAAAAAGCTTCTGCAGAAAAGAAACACGTTTTATTGCAAATTGGTGGTAATTGGTGCGCTTGGTGTGTGATGTTTGATAAATTGATAAAAGAAAATCAAGAAGTAAAAGATTATATTGCGAATAATTATGAAGTGGTTCATGTAAATTATTCTCAAAAAAATAAAAACGAAGAAACATTAGCTGCATTGAAACATCCAGAGCGTTTTGGATTTCCTGTTTTTGTAATTTTAGATGAGAAAGGAAATTTAATTCACACACAAAACTCAGCTTATCTTGAAAGCAAAGAAGTGAAAGGACATGATCCGAAAGTTGTGTTAGAGTTTTTACAAAACTGGTCTTACAAAGCATTAGATCCAGCGAGTTATACTAAAAAATAATATGCGTTAAGCACGTATCGTATAGAGAATCAATCAGCAAAAGCATAAACTTTTTAGATTGATTCTTTTTTATTTCGGTTATTGATTAACTTTGTGAGATGAACAAAATTTTGGTTACACCATTTATTCTGTTGGTAAGATTTTATCAATTAGCGATTTCTCCTTGGATGGGAAGCAATTGTAGATATCAACCAACTTGCTCTTCTTATATGATAGAGGCGCTAAAAGAACATGGTTTGCTAAAAGGTTTGTGGCTCGGAACAAAAAGAATTGGTCGCTGTCATCCTTGGGGAGGACATGGATACGACCCTGTACCTAAAAAGAAAAATTAATGATTAACTTAATTTCGTTTATCGATTGGAATCCAAAACCTTATTTATTTGAAATAGCAGGATTCAAAGTACATATTTACAGTTTATGTTGGATAGTTGCCTTTGTAGTAGGCTGGTATTTGATGTCAAATATTTTCAAGAAAGAAAATCAGAAAAAAGAATTACTTGACCCTTTATTCCTTTACACATTTATTGGAGCAATTGTAGGTGCAAGACTCGGAGAATATATTTTTTATGATCCTGCTGCGTTTATTGAACGACCAATCGAAGTTTTCTTACCTGTACAACACTCACCAGGACAAAGTGCTTTCTTTGGATTATTACAAGATTACGAATTTGTAGGATTTAGTGGACTTGCAAGTCACGGAGCTGCATTAGGTGTAATTTTAACTTCCTATTTATTTAGTAGAAAATATTTGCATCGTAATGTATTGTGGTTGTTAGACCGTATTGCTGTTGTTGTTCCTTTTGGTGGAGCTGCGGTTCGAATTGGAAATTTTTACAACTCAGAAATTGTAGGAAAAGCATCAGAATTACCTTGGGCAGTAAAATTTCATCAACAAAGTTTGGGATATGGAGAAGTAATTCCTCGTCATCCAGCTCAAATTTATGAAGCGATTGGATATGTTATCTTAGGAATTATTATGCTTTATATGTACAACAAAACAGATAAGACAAAATATTTGGGAGCTTTGTTAGGCATATTCTTATTTTTATTATTTTTAATACGATTTGTTGTTGAGTTCTATAAAGAAAATCAAGGAGAAGAAGCAGTTGCTCAAATGTTGAATATAGGATTAAACAATGGTCAAATCTTAAGTATTCCTTTTATGTTAATCGGTTTATACTTATTTATCTCTTCTAAAAATAGATTAGATATCAATCAACCTTAGAATTATTATAAACTTAGAAATAAATTATAGACTTATGGGATTTTTTAAAGAATTTAAAGAGTTTGCAGTAAAAGGTAACGTAGTAGATTTAGCTGTCGGTGTAGTTATCGGTGGTGCCTTTGGTAAAATTGTTACTTCTTTAGTTGAAGATATCATTACGCCAGCCATTTTAAATCCAGCCTTGAAAGCTATTGACGCTGAAAATTTAGCTGCATTAGTAATTCCAGGAACAGCCATTAAATATGGTAGCTTTTTAGCTGCTGCTATTTCTTTTATAGTTGTTGCATTTGCTTTATTCGTAATGATTAAAGGAATTAACAAATTGAAAAAAGAAGCTCCTGCTGAAGAAGCTGCTCCTGCTGGACCAACACAAGAAGAATTATTGGCTGAAATTCGTGATTTGTTAAAAAACAAATAATTCGTTTTCATTCAAAATGATAAAAAAATGGATCGCAATTGCGATCCATTTTTTTATCGATTATTTTCAAACTCTTAAGAAGCTGCTTGCATTTGCATTTCTTCTCCACCTCCCATTTCTTCTCCATCTGGGCGTTGTTCTTTATTCTTTTCTCTTTCGTTTGTTTTCTTAAAACGATATGTAAACGATAAGTTAATTGAACGTTTCATCCAACGCATACTTTCGTAATTAGTGTAATCTGCTCCATAAGTAGTAGACTCTCTTTTTCTTGAGTTGAACACGTCACGAATATTTAAAGATAATGTAGCTTGTTTCTTGAACAAATCTTTTGATAAAGAGAAATCCATTGACAAATTATCTTCAATTTTTTGTTGAGCGGTTTTCATGCTTCCCATATAATTTCCAGCAACCTGAATTTTGAAATCTGCAGGTAATATAAAGTTAGAAGACAAACGTCCACGAGAACTAAATCCGTCTCCAGAGAAATCTTGCGTATCTACTTTTGTACTTTCTACTCCTGTTACAGGATCTTTTACAACGTTTGTTTCTTCGTAGAAACCTGTTCTATTGTATCCAAATAAATTTACATTGAACATCAAACTCCACCATTTAGCTGGTTTGTAAGTCGCTGTTAAATCTAAACCATAACGATCTTCATCACCAATGTTGATTGGTTTTGTAATAAATACTTCATCTCCGTTATCGTTATAATTTTTACGTTGAAACTGATTAATCATATCAGTTGTTCTTTGGTAAAATAAACTTGGCGTTACCATCAACTTTCCTACAGTTGTGATATAAGCTAACTCGTATGAATTTGTATAAGTAGGATTAAGATCTGGATTACCATTTCTTACATTTCTATCATCTGTTGCAGAAAAGAAAGGCATTAACATGAATCCCATTGGACGACGAACACGACGAGAATAACTTAATTGTAATTCGTTTTTCTCAGTAAACTTATAATTCAATGTTAATGTTGGGAATAAATCTGTATATTTTTTTGAAATATTTTCTCCGCTTGTGTAGTTTTTGATTTTCATATCAGAACTCTCTAAACGTAAACCTGCGAAGTATTGAAATTTTTCTCCAATTGCGTTTCCATATTGTGTATAAGCTGCAAATACATTTTGTTGATTATCTACATTTGCAAAGAATCTACTATCTTCTTCATAATCTCCAGCGTCAGTTAAAAAGAATGTTCTGTTATTAGTTTTCGTATCGCTAAAATCTGCACGAGCACCTAATTCAAATTTTCCTTTTTCTCCAATTGGACGAACATAATCTGCTGTCAACACTACATTTTTCTGATCTTCTAAATTATCAGTAATACGATTTGTAATTTCATCTACATAGTTACCTGTAGTTTTGTCTAATACTTTTGTTAAACCATTAACAAAACCATCTTCGTCTTCTTTTTGAGACGAAAAACGTCCTGTGAATGCAAATTCATGACCTTTTTTATCAAACTCGTGTTTATAATTAAAATCTAAATCAAAGTTATTTTCAATTTCTTTCTCATTCTGAAGATTATATTCATTCTTCAAGAAAGTCATTGCATTATCAAAGTAATTATAATCAACTAAAGAATTGTTATTTCCATTATTGTAACGATAACCTGCAGATAAACCCATTGTATTTTTATCATCTAAATAATATTCTCCACCCAAACGAATGTTGTAATTTCTACGAATTCTATTATTATCTCGGTTTGTAGATCTATATTGTTTTACAACATCTGTTCCTTCATTATAACTTGTCATAAAAGCAGAACCTTCACCTTCTCTATCCATATAACGAGAACCTAAAGTTGTAAAAATGTTATATTTTTTTGTTTTATAATTCAAGTTTACATTTCCTCCAACCATTTTAGGAATTCCTCCATTCAAGGTTACAGAACCATTAAAACCTGTATTAGAACCTTTTTTCAATACAATATTGATGATCCCCGCAGAACCTGAAGCTTCGTAACGAGCAGAAGGGTTTGTTACCAATTCAATACGTTCTACATTTTCGGCTGGAATATTTTTTAAAGCTTCCGCTACATCAGAAACACCCAACATTCCCGAAGGTTTTCCATCAATCAAGAATTTTACATTATCATTTCCTCTCAACGAAACATTTCCTTCTGCATCAACAGAAACCGATGGTACATTTGCTAAAGCATCAGACAATGTTTGACCTTGCGACATTGGATCATTCGCCATATCATACACTTTTTTGTCCAATTCTACTTTATAAATTGGCTTTTCCGCTGTTACAACTGCTGCTCCTAACGAAACTGTTTGCGTCGTTTTTACAGTAAAAGTACCTAGATCTAATGCAGATTCTAAATTAATCTGTTTTTCTATTACATCGTATCCCAATGGCTCAATCACAAGAACATATTGCCCAGCCTTTGCTTCTACTGTAAATTCTCCTTTTGCATCCGTTGCCGCTTCTGCCACAACTCCATCTTCCGAGCTTTCAAGCGATATTGTAGTGTATTCTACAGGTTTGTTTTCACTTGATAAGACTTTCCCTTTAATTTTTAAAAGCTCTTGCGCATTCAATCCTGCACAAACACAAATAAAAATCAAAGCAAATAAACTTCTTAACCTCATTTGTTTAATTTTTCGTTTTGTAGTTTTATAATTTTACAACTTGTTTGACAATCCTTTTTGGAAAAGGTTTAATCGATTTCAAAAATAATTTAAAAAATATTGGTCGATTATTCATCACAAATGTTACATCTTTTAAAAGATTTCATCATAACCGAAAAATTTTAACATTTATCGTTTTAAACCTTTTTAATTTTTTGAAGTCTTAAGAATAAATAAAACAAAAAAAGTTGATAATTATGAGAACAGCATTTTATAAATATGTAGGATTAGGATTAATTGCTTTCACTTTAACAACTGCTTCAGCGCAAGACAGAAATGAAGGATCGAGAGAGCAGAAATTACAACAATTAAAAAAAGATTTGAACTTGACAGATGCGCAAGTCATCAAAATCAAACAAATTGAGGACAGCTACAAAGACGAAAAAATTGAATTGAAAAAGAAAATGAAAGAAGTTCGTCAAAAGGAGTTTAATGAAATCAATGCTGTTTTTACGCCAGAACAAAAAGCAACATTGAAGGAATTGCACGCCAAAAAACATCAAAATAAAAAAGGAGCTAATTAATAGCTCCTTTTTTATTTAATACAATTATTACAAGACACTGTCCAAAATTTTGT